>CAYWUO010000048.1:1718-13584 GCA_964461285.1 uncultured Pirellulales bacterium | reverse complement strand
CGAACCGGCAGACAGTATCCTTTGTTCAATCGTTCTGACCAAAACCAAATACAGCGCCGAGCTGCTCTCACTGACCATGGCGGTTGCAGTTGCCGAAGCTGTTGGTAAATCTGCAAAAATAAAATGGCCGAATGATATAATCTTAAACGGCAAAAAGGTGGCAGGTATTTTGCTCGAATCAAAAATCCTCGACAGTAAAACCGTCTATATTCTCGGCATAGGAATAAACTGTCACCAGAAAAGGGATTCTTTCCCGCCCGAACTGCAATCAATCGCCACAAGCATCGACATCGAAAGTAAAACAATATGCGATAGAATCTCGCTGGCAAAGAGATTGTTAAGTTCAATAGACCACTGGCTGGAAATAATGGGAAAAAACAGCAATGAAATAATAGAACAATGGCGCAAAATGAGCACACTGTTAGGTCAAAGACTTACTCTGATTTACAACGGCAACGAGTTTACGGGCAATTGCATCGGAATTGACCCTGATAAAGGATTAATTTTGCAGCTGGAAACCGGCGGCGTAAGAATGTTCGACGCCGTCCATACTACTATCGCAAAATAACTCAAACTGTATAATTGTATGTGAGGTCAAAGATATGTCAGAGAAATTCGATGTTGCGGTCATTGGTAGCGGCACCGGTGGTTATGCCGCCTCTATCAGATGTGCGCAAAGAGGTGCGTCGGTAGCTTTGATAGAAAATGACTTTATTGGCGGAACGTGCCTGAATTGTGGATGTATCCCGTCGAAGACGCTGCTTGCATCAGCCCACACTATGCTATCGATAAAGCACGCTGCGATGATGGGCGTTAACGTTGCACAAGCTACTGCCAACTGGCCAAAAATGCAGGCCAGAAAAGACGCCACTGTATCCGGCTTTCGCAATGGACTGACCGGCCTAATCCAGGCCAATAAAATAAAAATATTCCAGGGTTGTGGCATTATCACCACACCAAATCAAATCAAAATTAACTCTGGTAATGCACCAGTGCAAATACAAGCGGATAAAATAATCCTCGCCACCGGCTCGCAGCCGATTCAGCTTCCAAATATACCCTTTGATGGACAAACCATTATCAGCAGCAAAGAAGCACTGGAGCTAAAGCAAATTCCAAAATCGATGGTCATTGTTGGTGGCGGGGTAATCGGCTGTGAAATGGCCTGTGTGTATGCTGCCGTAGGAGCCAAGGTAACTATCGTTGAGGCCCTTGACCGGTTGATACCTATGGAGGACAAATGGGTCGGCCGATTAATGGCACGCGAATTAAAAAAACTCGGTATCGATTGTTTGACCAGTCAGAGGGTAACTTCCGTCGAAATAAATAACGGCTCGGCGAAGGTATCTCTAGAAAATGGCCAGACAATCGATGCGGAAAAGGTGCTGGTTTCTGTTGGCCGAAGACCGGTTATTGATAAAGAGACTGTCGAATCTCTTAATCTTGAAATCTCTGATTCTGCAATTAAAGTAAACGAGAAGATGGAAACTAATATTCCCAATGTATATGCCATTGGTGACGCTGTCGGAACAACGTTTTTGGCGCACGGCGCATTCGCAGAAGCTGAAATCGCAGCTACAAATGCCACAGGTGGCGATGAAAAAATAGCTGACTATTCGCTAATACCGCGGGCTGTTTATACGTTTCCGGAGATTGCCTCTATCGGAAAATCCGAGCAAAGCTGCAAAGAACAAGGCCTTGATATCTCTATCGGTAGCTCGTTCTTCAAGGCCAATGGCCGAAGCTTTGCCCACAATGAAACCGTCGGCGAAATCCGGGCAATCAGAGACAACGCCACGAACAAGATTGTCGGCGTTACAATGGTCGGTGCTATAGTAACCGAGCTGATAGCTGCAGCCAGGATGCTGATAGGAACAACAGAGAAGATTACTGAGATAAGTTTTCCGCACCCGACTGTATCCGAGGTCCTCAAAGAAGCCGCTGAGGACGCCTTCGGCATGAGCCTCCACAATCCGCCAAAGTTATAAAAATTGTGAATTAATATGCTAACTACAACCCTAAAAACTGAGCATTATCCTTTAAGTGTTTATGATTGTGGTTTGAGCAATTATCGACAGGTTCTTAAGCTTCAGCACGAGTTACGTGACAAAAGACGCCGAAACGAAATAGCTGATACTGTCTTGATTGTTGAACACCCCCCTGTCATTACTTTCGGTGCCCGCCAGAGCGCAAACAAGCTGCAGGTAAGCCGGGAGGAGCTCATGCAGCAGAATATCGATGTGGTCCAGAGCCGCAGAGGCGGCGGTACTACCGCCCATAATCCGGGGCAACTGGTCTTTTACCCGATTCTAAATCTGCAACAGCTCGGCCTTGGCATCAGCGAGTACATCAGAAAACTCGAAGAGACAGGCATAGAACTACTGGCCGAGTTAGGCGTCGATTCTACAAGACGAAAAGGATTCCCGGGTCTTTGGGTCGGCAATAAAAAGATTGCCTCAATCGGTGTCCGCGTATCGAAATTCGTTACCTATCACGGTATGGCCATAAACATCCAAAACGATTTGAGCATCTTTGATTTCATTATTCCCTGCGGCCTAAATGATATAGAAATAACTTCAGTTCTAAAAGAAACCGGCGAACAGCAACATATGAATACGGTAAAGGAAAATTTGAAGGAGCTACTTATAAAGCATTTTTCCAATGGCCATACTTTTCATCCAACTGTTAAACGCAATACGATTAGTAAGCTACCTCCATGGCTTCACAGACCCCTGCCAGCCGGAGAAGATTTCAAACGTACTGAGCATCTTTTAAGCTCTCTTGGTCTGGAGACTATATGCAACAGTGCAAACTGTCCCAATCGTGGCCAATGCTGGGAAAGGGGTACCGCAACAGTTCTGATTTTAGGTAATATCTGTACACGAAATTGCAAATTCTGTTCGGTAGCCGCGGGTAAACCGGCATCACCCGATGCATCCGAGCCGGCACGTTTAGCCGAGATGGCAAGGCAAATGGACTTGAAATATCTTGTAATTACCAGTGTCAATCGAGACGATTTGCCCGATGGCGGGGCTGGCCATTTTCGTGATTGTATCAACACGGTCAGGCAAAACTGTCCCGATATAAAGTTCGAGATACTAACTCCGGACTTTCGTAACCGCCAAACACAAGCTATAAATATTCTAAAAGACGCTCTACCGTTTGTATTCGCCCACAATATCGAGACTGTGCCTTCTTTATATCCAATTGCAAGAGCCGGCGGAAACTATAAACGCTCTCTAAATCTGCTCAAAAAAGCCAAAGAAACCTATGATGCTATCCAGACCAAATCCTCAATTATGCTCGGCTTGGGAGAAACTGAAGCCGAGGTCGAGCAACTCTTAAGAGACTTACGCAATGTCGGATGTAACAGAATCACAATCGGCCAATACCTAAAGCCGTCAAAAGATTCCCTCGATGTTGCCAGATATATTCCCCCCGCCGAATTCGACCTCTGGCGGCAAAAAGCGGTTGAGCTGGGTTTTTCGTGGATTATCTCATCGCCCTTTGCCCGCAGCTCATATTTTGCAGAAAAGGAACATACATTTAGTAACATTTCAATCTGAAAACACCCTTTATTATAGGGCTTTTACACCCAGATACTATATTTCATGCATTCTTTGGCTGGCTGTCTTGTCTTTATGTAGAACATTTTTTATATTTTAAATGGTACTATAGAAGTTGTTCGTATTTCATTTACTGGGGTGTTTTTCCGGTGGGGAGAAAATGAGACCCGCAAAAAAATCTATCTATCTGAAGCGCCGTGGTGCTGCCCTTATAATATCTATGATATTTGTTCTGGTATTTTCCGCCCTGGCTGTATCGATAGTCTCATTGTCCGGCGCCAATTTACAAATTGCGGATAATCAACGCAAAGTCAACTCAGCTCTTTCCGCCGCCGAGTCCGCTTTGGAATGTGGAAGATTCATCGTAGCCAACACGCCTCTACCGAATACCGCCATCAATATAGTTACTACAACCCAGGCCAACCAGGTCTGGAGCGCACTCTGTGCACAGGTTCAGGCCCAGCCCTGGGTGGCTGGACCGGCAGAACAAACAGAAAACGAGATTATCACACCCGTTGTAGACTTCGGAGCGGCGAACGCTTCTTTCCGGGTCAGGTTCTACCGGTATGATACCCACACTATTCGGCTTGAAGGAATGGGAACTGATGGGCAGGTCCAAAAAAGTGTCAGCATAGATATGACTATTACAAAAGATAACGAGATCCTGAATTACGCCATCGCCAGCAAAGGCCGAATGTGGCTCACCGGCGAAACGACCATACACGGCGATATCTTCAGCTCCTGGGACCGTCCTGAGATATCACCTTATAATATGACCAGTGACTCAGCCGTATTGGGAACAATTAATACTGTCTTAACACTCGACCAGATTGAGAGTCAAAGTTATCAGATGGAAACTCTTAACGATGATGGTTATCCCATAGATTCAAACGGCGACCCGTTAAGCACTAACTACGAAGACCGCTACTACAGCCCAGGCGACGAGATTAAGGCCTACCACGAGAACGTCAACTATGACCAGCCATACGAAGATATACCAGGTATGGATATATCTGATTATGATACCGATGGTTATAACAGCGGCCTTACTAATATACCTTCGTGTCCGAGTGAGGACAGAGAAGTTGAGTACTTCCCACATGCAGCGGGTAATTATAACTACCCACGGGACGGGACACCATACTATACCCCAAACAGAAAACTGACCCGTTACGTTTATGACGGTGAGACCTTTAGCAATGTGCGGCTTCCCGATAATTATAATGCATTGTTCAGGAATTGTACTTTTGAGAACACTTTATATATCGATTGTTATAAAAGTGGCAGTACTGCATATAATAACGTTCGGTTTGAAGACTGCGCTTTCAACGGCGTGATTGTGACCGATGTACCTCAGCTATTTAAATGGCAGAATAATTGTCTGTACTTTACCGGTGAAGCAACCTTCGACAACACCTCTGGTGTACAAGAGGCCACTATCCTCGCCCCGCACTTTAACGTCAACCTCGGCAATACCAATCCTGAGCAAAACGATAACAACATACTCACCGGTGCGATTGTCGGCGGGATTGTTGACGTCCGTGGTAACGCACAAATCTACGGGACAATTATTTCGATGTGTGATACGACACAGTGGAGCTCGGGATATGTAACAAACATCGGTGCCACGCTGGATGACGGCGGTTCTGAAACGACGGAATTAGGTGATATCGGCGTCATCAGCATCACGCCCGAGGAAGATAAAATGCTGCCAAGCGGTATCACCAGCCCAATCATTATTAAACCGTTGCAGGAAACCTATTCAGAAGGAGTATAAATTTGGTGGATTAGAAGTTGATATACATTAAAATACTCTAAGCTATATCAAAAAAGGGAAACAAAATGAAAAAGCTAATCTTCAATCTACTGCTGTTCACATTTCTCCTGACAGTATTATTTACAGTCGCAGTAAATGCAAATTCAGCTGCTCTTGTAGACAATAAAATTACTTACCTCGATGATGACCCCAATGAGCCGCAGCCGGAGAGTACGCTAACCAATTGTTCGGATAAGGACCCTAACGAGCCGCAGCCGGAAGCTGTGTTTAGCTGTTCTGACAAGGACCCGAACGAACCCAAGCCCGAAAGCACTTAACCTGGGCAGACTCTATAGCGATATGTTTGACGACACTGTAAGGTGATTTTACCACCAAATATTATATTTCTGTCCACAGGAATAAAACTCCTGCCAGAGGCAAAAATAGGACCTCTCCGAAGTCAAAATGGCCTAAAATTCAAATTTACCAAAAACACTAATGAAGTTCTAAAACTTGCTATTAACACTGAATAAACTGATTTGCAAGCCACTTTTTATTTGCCTTAATAGTCCTGCTATGGTATTATCATGCGGTAGGAAATACTATTTAATCTCTTATTTTATCAACATGGAGCTTCAAAGTGGCGTTAAGCACGAAAGAAAAATCGGCTCTCAAGCAACTTAAAGCGAGCCTTGAACAAGCTCTTGGCTCTCAGTTAATAGAGTTAAGATTATTCGGCTCGAAAGCCCGCGGCGACGACCAACCTGATTCTGACGTAGATGTGCTGGTTATTGTTGCAGCCGACGATTGGCGCATGCGTGATAAAGTCTACGATGTTGTGACAGATATATTATTGCAAAGGGACGTTTGCATATCACCGAAGGTTATTAGCAAAAACATGTTTGACCAGCTTTGCAAAGAAGGCACCTCTTTTATGTGCAATGTTAGCAGGGATGCGATTACCGTATGAATGAACTATCGCAAAAAGAGTTAAGCCGAGCCAGAAAAGCCCTTCTGCGGCAAAAACTTTGTTGGAAAATCAGCTTTACGAGGACTGCGTTTCGAGGTCCTACTACGCAGTCTTACATGCCGCCAAAGCTGCTTTAGCTACTATTGGTATAGAGCCTGAATCGCACCACGCTGTCCGGCGAATGTTTGGACTGCATCTCGTCAAGACCGGAAAAATCGAGAGGGACTTTGCACGAATTCTCACCGCCGAGCAGGAGGACCGAGAAATCAGTGATTACGACATTCACATCGAAATTGAGCAGGATACAGCTAAGAAAAGAGTCGCTGACGCTGAGGTGTTCCTCAAGAGAATTGAAGAATATTTGCAAGCGACCCACTTATAACCAAAAAGACCTAAAATTCAAATTCGTCAAAAACACAAACGAAGTCCTCAAAATCGCCTTGAATACCGAGTGAGATAGATAAGGTCATGGTCTTACGCTAAAAATCCCCTCGTTAGGCTATGGCCAAAAGAAGATATCATAGAATGGATACTTTTTCCCAAACAACCCTTCATTTATATCAATCAGATACTGGAGTTCTTCTTTTTTCATGTATATGGAGATGTACTCATTAACATAAACAGACAGTATTATCGGAAACCTCTTATCATATTTTTTTAACTTCTTAATTTTTTCATCTACTGCTTTTAAAATGCGACTCCTATAGTCGAACATTTCAGCATCGCAAGGTTTTTGAGGCATGTCTCCATCTCGTTTATGAATATCAGGGACACTTCGATCATCAAGATAGACTGAGGTTAATTCCACACCAAAACACTCTCTTGTTGCAGTATCTCTTACTACATAATCGGGTCCAGGTTTGTCTAAAGAGCCTCGACTAACAATTTCAAATGCCCTTGCCGTTTGGCAGCCTTTTGTAGTGTTTAACAAATCCATTTATTTCCCATAGCTCACGATTATTTTTATCTGGCCAATCATTTGTCATTATATTTTCCTGAAAGAAATTATGTTTTTTACGAAATTGATTTGGCTACCTTTACCACGTCAACCATTTCAGCCACGTCGTGGACGCGGACGATTGAGACCCCTGCTGCCACACATAAAGCAACCGATGCAGCGGTTCCGAATATTCTGTCTGCAGGATTTTCTTTACCGGTGAGCTTACCGATAAAGCTCTTACGACTTGTACCAATTAATACCCGGTAGCCAGAAGCAACAAATTTATCGATATTTCTTAGAAGCTGCAGATTGTGCTCCAACGTCTTACCGAAACCAATCCCCGGGTCAATAAAAATCATATTCTTTGGGATACCAAGTCCCTCCGCTCGTTTTGCCCGCCCCAGCAAAAATTCGAGAACCTCGCCAACTACATCATCATATTTGGGTTCGGCCTGCTTTACAGCAGGTGTCCCCTGCATATGATTTAAAACGACTGGAACCTGCTGCTCTGCTGAGAGTTTTCCCACTCGCTCACCACTTAATGCTGTTATATCATTGAGCATTACAGCACCAGCTTTCAGAGCTGCTTCAGCAACCTCATAATTGTAAGTATCAATACTAATCGGAATAGTTATCTTGTTGGCAAGTGCTTCTATAACAGGAATTACTCGCTTTAACTGCTCGTCAGTAGAGACCGGCTCCGAGCCAGGCCGGGTCGATTCACCGCCTATATCTATTATCGCCGCCCCATCAGCAGCCATCTGTACTCCATGCTCGATGGCTTTATCGGTATCGAAGAATTGTCCGCCGTCGCTAAAGGAGTCCGGCGTAACATTCAAAACGCCCATCACGATACAGCCAGCCGAAAAATCCAGCTTGCCCTTCGGCCATTTTAAGAGCATATCATTTCTCATATCAAACTCTAAATCCAATGCCACTCAGTTTAGCCGATAACGAATCGCTCGGTTTTTCTAAAACAACCTGCGTATTCTGGAATTCCCTTCGGACAGGATAATTCTTCCTCAAATCATCAAAGAGCTTACCCTTCTCGTCTTCCGGTATCATCGCTATCTCTCTTGTATTAAAATCGTCCCTGTTAATCACGTACACCTGCTGAACTATTCGATGAAGTATTTGCTGCACATCACCTTCTACTTCTTCAATCCTGATTTCAGAGGTCTCAGTCTCAGGTAGAAAATCCTCCGTATCATATTTTGCTTCAAGCTTAAAATATTCGCAAGCTGCCTTATAAATCATAATCATTCCGGCAATCTTGCCGTCCAGCGAATAACCGGCAATATGTGGCGTTCCAATATCCACCATTTCCAGCAATTCGGTATCAATCGCCGGCTCATTTTCCCATACATCGAGTATAACCGAGCGGAGTTTTTTATTCTGTATGGCAGTTTTTAACGCGGTGGTATCGTGGACCGCGCCACGGGAGGTATTGATGAATACACAATCCGGTTTCAAAGACGCAAAGAATTTATCGTCGGCCAAATGATAGGTTTTATCTTGTCCTTCAAAGTTAAGCGGTGTATGCAGCGTAATAAAATCACAGCCGAAAAGCTCCTCAATCGGCAGATATTTTGGGTCTTTAGTCTGTCTCTGCAAAGGCGGGTCATTGAGGTAGGTCTTCATTCCCAGTGCTGCGCATTTTTTAGCCACCTTGCTGCCGACGTTGCCGACACCTATAATACCTATTGATTTGCCCTCCAGCTCAAAGCTGTGCTTTCGTCCAATCTCAAGTTGAGCGGCGACAATATATTCGGCTACCGAATTGGCATTTGACCCGGGGGCATAGGCAAAGCCAATATTATTTTGCGAAAGATATTCTGTATCTATATGGTCGAATCCGATTGTTGCAGTGGCTACAAAGCGAACTTTACTGTTTCTTAAGAACTTTGAATTGACCTTTGTGATACTGCGTACAAGCACGATATCAGCATTACTGACAACCTCCGGCCTCATATCTCGTCCGGATATGGTTATTACTTCCCCTATCGAGGAAAAACACTCAGCCACAAACGGTATATTCTCATCAGCAATTATCTTCATAATAAGGCCCAATAAACTTTGTATTTTTAAAGAATTTGGGCTATTTTAACTAAAATTCAGTCATTTGCATCAATTTTTCCTCGCTAATTCTTAATATGAACATTTCAGGAGATACTAAAATATTTTCAATTTTTCCAAATTTTTACTTGAACTATTATGAGCATATGCCCATAATATATATAGAGATTTATTTGAAGATTTGAGTTTTTTTAAAGGAATCGAGATGCCAAGAGGAAATGGAACAGGGCCGGGCGGTCAGGGGCGTGGTACCAAGGGCAAGGCGGAGGCAGGGGACGAATGGGTGTCCCGTTTGCCGCTGGGCCAAGCGGTAATTGCGTTTGCCCAAGTTGCGGAACTACAGAGCCACATATTGCAGGCCAGCCATGTAGTCAAAAGACCTGCCCTAAATGTGGAACAATAATGACAAGACAATAACTTATTTTAAGAAAGGAGCACTATTATGCCACGTGGAGATGGAACAGGTCCTGCTGGTATGGGACCAATGACAGGTAGAGCCGCCGGTTTTTGTGCCGGCTATCCGGTACCAGGGTATATGAATCCGGTAGGTGGCCGAGGCTACGGCGGCTGGGGGCGAAGCGGCGGTCGGGGCCGAGGATTTGGACGCAGTTTCGTCCGGGCAGGAGCCGGCATCGGCTACCCCGCCTGGGGCGGTGCAGCTTGGCCGAATGAGCCTTATTTTACAGCCAGTACACCACAGGTAACCGCACAACAGGAGCTTGACGGCCTAAAGCAACAGGCTGAATACTTCAAAGATGCTCTTGATGAAATAAGTAAACGAATCGAGCAGCTTGAAGTTGAAAACGAAAAGTAACTATCGAGAACTTATTTGAGAGTAGGTAAAAAATCTCATACGCACTTAATCTATCCTTATTTAAGAAGGGATGTGTTATGAAAATTGCGATTCCCTCAACCGGAAAAACACTGGATTCACAAGTCGACCCACGCTTCGGAAGAGCTGCATGTTTTATTATTGTTGACACCGATACGATGGATTTTAACGCGATTGAAAATGAAAATGTTATTTCTGCCGGCGGCGCTGGCATTAGCTCTGCCAAGGTGGTAATTGACAGCGGTGCCGGTGCTGTCCTGACCGGTAATTGCGGCCCTAATGCCCAACGCACATTAAGTGCCGCTGGTGTGAAACTATATACCGGTGTTACAGGGACAATCTCAGAAACAGCCGAGCTTCTCAAAACCAGTAAATTAGTTGAGACCACCAAACCGAATGTTCAATCACACTTCGGTATGGACAATTAAGATGCTGGATAATCTCACTATTGCTATAGCCAGTGGTAAAGGCGGGACAGGGAAAACTACTATAGCCACGAACCTCGCTTATTATTGTGCAGGACTTGGTGAAAATGTTCAGTATCTTGACTGTGATGTAGAAAAGCCGAATGGCCACATATTCCTGAAGCCGAAAATAACAACCAGCAAAGAGATTACTGTAGATATACCGCAGGTCAATCTGGAAAAATGTACCGCCTGTGGAAAATGCGGTGATATTTGTCAGTATAGCGAGATTGTCTGCATTAAAGAGCATGTGTTGACCTTTGAGCAGCTCTGCCACTCTTGCGGCTGCTGCTGGCGAATCTGTCCGGCTAATGCAATCGAAGCAAAACCGCTTGAGATTGGCAATATCGAGCTTGACAAAGCCGGCGACATCGACTTTGTTACAGGCAAGCTGCGCATTGGCTATGTCCGAACGCCCTCACTGATAAAAGAAGTGAAAAAACATATAAAAAAATGGTATCTGGCGATAATTGATGTTCCGCCGGGGACATCCTGTCCGGTAGTCGAGGCAATCAAGGCAGTAGATTTTGTTTTACTGGTTACCGAGCCGACACCATTTGGCCTAAACGATTTGAAATTGGCAGTAGGATTGGTCCGCGAGCTGAATTTACCCTTTGCTGTTATTATCAACCGTTATGGTATCGGCGACGATAAAGTCCAGAGGTATTGTGAATCTGAAAAAATAGATATTGTTGTGAAGCTGCCGGACGAACGACGCATTGCCGAGGCATGTTAGTCCGGAAAGATAATTGTTGATGTTTTGAGTGAATATAGATAGAAGTTTTCTTTAATTTACGAGTGTATAAAAACTGTAAAGGCAGGAATTGATGATAAAAGACGATTACGAGTTCGGAGAAAGAATAACTCGAGACCTGCAAGCTCGTGATGCAGCATGCAAAATCCTTGGCGTAGAGGAAATGGCAACCAAAGAAGAACTAAAAAAGGCCTACAGGCGAACAGCAATGAAATTCCATCCTGATAAAAATATAAATGACCCTGAAGCAAACAAAAAATTTACGCTGGTCAAATGTGCGTATGAGCTGTTAGCAGATGATAGACCCTGCCCGGCTTTGTTAGAGGAAATTAATTGCTGGCCTGGTGTCCCCGAGGATGATAAATACAAACTCGATAATCTATGGGGCCATTTTCTATGGTGGCGTGAAAAATTTTTCGGTTGAATATAGCATTGGCTGATATGGAAAATTATTTGCAATCCTGCAAAACGGAATTTTGGAAGAAGGTTTTCAAAGCCGAGTTAGAGT
>CAYWUO010000048.1:0-1708 GCA_964461285.1 uncultured Pirellulales bacterium | reverse complement strand
TACATTCTATACGAATTAAAAGGAGCTAAGGATGTACTAAGCGTTGGTTGTGGCCCGGCGATTATAGAGACGGGCTTGGCTGAACACGGTTTTAACGTTACCGGTCTGGATATTTCCAAAGAGGCTTTAGAGCAGGCGCCAGACAGTATAAGAACTGTGACAGGCTCGGCAGAAAATATGGATTTTGAAAAATTTTCTTTTGATGCGGTTATTTATGTTGCCTCTTTGCAGTTTATTGAAAAATATAAAGAAGCTATTAAGCAGACGGCTCGTGTTCTTAGGCCAGCCGGAAAACTGATTGCCATGCTGCTTAATCCTGAATCCAAATTCTTTAAAGAAAAGGTTAAAAATCCAGACTCCTATGTAAATAGAATCAAGCATATAGACTTGAAGGAGATTGAGAAATCAATTGAAGTGTATTTCTCTTTTCGAACTGAATTCTTTTTAGGTATCAAGGGACAGGATATATTTGAAACCAGGAATCCAAATTTAGCGAGTCTTTACGTTATAACAGGGAAAAGGAAGCAATAGATATCAAGAAAAGGATATCAAAATGAAGACACTTATTGTATTTAACAGAAACCCTTATGACGGTACAGATATAACCTGGAATGGACTTAGGCTGGCTGACCAATTGCTTAACACAGGTTTGGAAGTAAAAATATTTTTGATGAACGATTCAGTCGATTTGGCTCGTGATGCGGCTACGCCGCCTGAAGGTTACTTTGATTTAGGGAAAATGTTAAAGGAACTGATTGTAAAAGGTGTCCTTGTCAAAGTGTGCGGCACCTGCAAGACTCGTTGTGGAATATATAAAGGTGAGCCTTATTTCGAGGGTGCGAAGGAAGCCAAGATGGCAGAACTGGCTGAATGGATAAAAGAAGCTGATAAAGTTATTACATTCTAAAAATGAATAAAGATATGATAATCCAGGTATCAGATTTAACAAAGCGTTATGGAGAGATCCTTGCTGTTGACCATATTGACTTTGAGGTTACCAAAGGTGAAGTTTTTGGATTTTTAGGCCCCAATGGCGCAGGGAAAACTACGACTATAAGAATGCTTACTGGACTTTCTAGACCTACAGGTGGGAATGCATCTATTTTAGGCTTTGATATCCAATCAGAAATTATAAATGTAAAGAAGCGTATCGGAATAGTGCCAGAAATTTCCAATCTCTACGATGAGTTGAGTGGTTTTGACAACTTATTATTTATGGCACAGCTCTACGGTGTTCCTCGTACTCAGCGGAGAAAAAGAGCGGAAGAATTACTGAAAACCTTTAGACTCTACGAGCGCAAAGATAGTCTCTTTCGTACCTTTTCCCGGGGTATGAAGCGGGCTCTAACAATTGCGGCGGCCTTAATTCATAACCCCGAAGTTCTCTTTTTTGATGAGCCTACAGTCGGCTTAGATGTAGTAGCAGCCCGTTCTTTGCGTAATTTGATATCTAATCTTCGCCAGCAGGGAATAACCATTTTTCTTACCACCCACTACTTAGAAGAGGCAGACCTTTTATGTGACCGTGTGGCCATTCTGGTAAAAGGAAGAATTTTAGCAATTGATACGCCTCAAACTTTAAAGGCTAAAACAAATAAAAAATCATTGGAAGAGACATTCATGAAGATTACTGGTTTAGAGCCAGAGGTTTTGGCAATTGAAAAAGGAAAGTAAGATGTGGCGTGATAACTTACGAGGTATTTTCTAT
>CAYWUO010000047.1:0-13665 GCA_964461285.1 uncultured Pirellulales bacterium | reverse complement strand
CACGGATTAGCCGGTGACATTGCGACAGAAAAAACAGGGCAAATAAGCTTGATAGCAACAGATATAATAGATGCATTAGGCGAGGCCTTTATGAAAAATCAGGCAGATTCTTAGAAAGGATTAGCCACAAAGACACAAAGAAAACTTAAAATAAAAAATATATAGTTAAAACCTGGTGTCCTGGAGCCATCGTGGCAAGAATAAAAAAGGAAAGGATTGGCCATGGAACTCAACCTCATCGACATTGTAGTGTTTTTGGGATTCATTGTCGCCGTGGTCAGCATAGGCCTCCTGAAGAGTCGACACGGGAAAACCAGCGAAGACTACTTCCTGGCCGGCCGAGGTCTGAAATGGTGGCTAATCGGGTTCTCCCTGATTGCCGCCAACATCTCCTCGGAGCAACTGGTTGGTATGAGCGGCAACGCCGCCAGTCACGTTGGGCTCGCAATAGCCAGCTACGAATGGATAGCGGCGATAACCCTTGTTGTGGTGGCGTTCTGTTTTCTGCCTTATTTTCTGCGGGCTGGCATCTTTACGATGCCGGAGTTCCTTGAAGTACGCTACAATTCGACGGCGCGGACAATCATGGCAGTGGCGACATTGTTTATCTACATGCTGCTGCTGGGCTCGGTAACGTATTCGGGAGCGCTGACGGTCAACACGATGGCAGGCAAGATGGGATACGACGTATCGATAGCAAAGGCTGCGCTGGTGATTGGCTTCATTGCGATGTTGTATGTAACCGCCGGCGGACTGAAAGCGTGTGCATGGGCCGATTTGATACAGGGAAGCGCCCTGATTCTCGGCGGAGCGATTGTGATGATTTACGCATTCAAGAAGCTCGGCGCAACAACGGATGAGCTTGCCTTTGTAGATAATGTCAGGACCGGTGCAGTGGGATTGAAGAGCTTTGCTCAGGACAGCGGAGCAATCGAGCGTTTCTGGGAACTGAACAAGGTGCGAATGAACATGTTCCTGCCGAAGGACGACAAGGTGCTGCCGTGGACGGCACTACTTCTCGGCTTGTGGATTCCGAATTTCTACTACTGGGGTCTGAACCAGTACATCACGCAGCGGACGCTGGCATCGAAGTCGGTGGCTGAAGGACAGAAGGGCATCGTGTTCTCGGCATTTATGAAGCTGCTAATTCCCTTTGTTGTGGTGATTCCAGGTATCATAGCTTTCAATCTCTTCGCAAAGGATATGCAGGACCAATCGGTCAACGACAATG
The DNA here is from genome assembly GCA_964461285.1 of uncultured Pirellulales bacterium. GTDB lineage: Bacteria > Planctomycetota > Phycisphaerae > Sedimentisphaerales > Anaerobacaceae > CAZBWE01. The sequence continues at coordinate 12,434 of CAYWUO010000047.1, read as the reverse complement.
CCCCGGTAATCGCCAAGTACATGATGGTCAACAAGAACACTCATTTGGTCGAGATTGTGCAGGCACCGAGCGAGGAAGCCGTTGCGAACCGGCCGCGAGGCAAATTCATGATTGCCGTGTATCCGGATGATGCGTCTCTGAAGACCGTTAAAGTCAGGAATCCGTTTGTCCTTCCTATAACGCAGGCAAAACTCGATGAGCTAAAGATTAAGGAGTACACGGTATTCGAATCGGATGACAAATCATGGAAGGCAGCGTTCCCGGCACTGGCGGTGGAATTGCAGGCATATAACAAGTCTGTGATGGATGCAGCCGAGGCGGCCAAAGTCAATGTTACAAGCGAGAAATTTATCGCCTATAAATATGACACGGCCCTCGGACAACTGCTGAGCAGTGTTCTGCCCCAGAAGACGGGTTTGGTGGGCTTTGTTCTTGCGGCACTACTGGGGGCGATTGTCAGTTCGCTGGCGGCGATGCTGAATGCAGCTTCCACGATTTTCACGATGGATATTTTTAAGAAATACATCTCACCGGATGCGGGACAAAGGACTATGGTGTTTCTCGGGCGAATATGCGTTGTTGTGTTCTCGGTCATTGCTGTAATGCTGGCACCAAAGCTTGGCAATCCCAAGATAGGTAACAGCATCTTCACCATCATCCAGGAAAGCCAGGGCCTGATATCGCCGGGTATTTTGGCGGTGTTTGTGTTCGGCCTGGTAGTGCGAAAGGCACCGCCGATTGCCGGAGTAATCGGGCTGCTGACCAATATTGTCTCCTACGGTGGAATGTACCTGCTCGGGCGATACAAAATCGGCCCGGAGATTCAGTTTCTCAACCGTATGGCGATTTGCTTCGGGCTTTGCCTTTTGGTCATGGCCATTATCAGGTTGGTCAAGCCCCTGCCCGAACCTATTGAGTTCAAGCAACAAACGAAGCTGGACCTCCGCTCTTCACGCGGGGCCATGATAGCCGGTGTTGTAGTTGTGGTCATAACGCTGACTCTGTACGTGCTGTTCAGCCCGATTGGGCTTGCAAAGTAAGGAGCACAATTGTGAATGTAGCTAACGACCAGCAGGCGTTTGATGTGTTAAAACAATTGGCGAAGGAAAAAAAATTGGACGTGGCCAGCGCAAAGGTAAGGAGGACTTCATCGCGTTTCTGCCTGGGTGTCGAGCACGGTGACTATAACGGGACGGAACTATTCGGTGTTGGAACCGACAGGTTCATCTGGCTGGCCTATAAACCGAACAGAACCGATATCGTCAAGCTATTCAGCGGCAACTTTCCCGATGATGGCGTTATTGAATTCAAACTTGGCGATGTTCCCGGGCCAAAATCAGCAGCCATTGCCGATACGTGGGCGCGCTTTCCATACGGAGTTGATTATATCTTAAAAAGAGAAGGCATCGAGCTAACTGAGGGTATCAACGGAGTTATTTACGGTAACATACCCGGCGGCGGGATGAGCCGGTCAGCATCTTTGAGTTTGAACCTGATATTGTCGCTGCTGGATGCAAACCATATTGAAATCAAAGACAAGATGAAACTGGTGGACCTTGCTCAGGCGGTGGAGAATGATTACATCGGCTCGCCGTGCGGCAAGCTCGACCAGATTATGATATTGTTCGCACGAGAGGCGATGGGGACGTATTACAATCCGGCGAAAAGATCAGTGGATTACGTGCAGCTCGGCGCCGGAGCTATTGATTTTCGGATAGTTGTGCTCGATACGGGCACGGTTCGGCCTGGCCTGGAAAAATCCACATATAAAATCCGAAGGGCAGAGTGCGAAGAGCTGGTTTCGATATTACAAAAATCAAATTATCATCTATCCTGTCTTGCGGACATCAAGGACGAGAAAACCTATGAAAAGATTATGGCTGAGTTCGGCGAGAGCTATCCTGATTTGTGTGACCGGTTGAAGTATATTTTCGGCGCGCAAAAGCGGTTTTATAAGATGCTCGATGCCTTCAAGGCAGGCGATATCGAAACGGTCGGCCAGATATTCAGAGAAGACGGCCTTGGCCTTCGGGATGATTATAAGATATCGGGGCCGGAGTTAGAGGCAATGTGCAATATCGCCCGGACGGTGCCGGGAGTTTTGGGAGAACGGATGTTAGGAGGCGGGGATAAAGGGACGTCGGGCGCTCTGGTCCGGGCTGAAAGTGTCGAAAAGCTCAAAAAAGCAGTTGATACAAACTATCCAAACAATTATCCTGAAAACAATAATAAATACGCCGTTCATACCTGCAAAGTGGTGGATGGCGTGAAAGTTTATGAAGGTTTGCTTTAATAGTTGCAAGGTTTTGCGGTTAAGGCCATTATTTTAAAAGATTCTAATGTCAGGGAAAAACTCGACATCAGGTAAAGGTGAATATCGCGCAGCGGTCCGCTCTAACAGGCAGATAGGCGAGCGGTTCTATCGGCTCGGGCTGGAATTTTCAGGCGATGGTGCAAGGGCCTTTGCAGAATTTCGGCCCGGCCAGTTCGCCGAGTTCGACCTTTCCGGTACCGCCCTGCCGCCGGAGGATAGAATACCGGAAGATTTGGCTGATGTTTGCCAACGAAATATACTACTGCGAAGACCTTTTGCCTTCGTGGATGTTAATGCTGATAAGGACAAGACTTCGGCTGAGGTTCTTTATCGCGTTGTCGGCCCAGCCAGTTTGCGAATGACAACTTTGGCATCGGGCGATTCTGTAAGTGTAATCGGGCCTTTAGGCAATGGTTTCCGGATACCGCAGGATAAAAAAAGAGCGATATTGATTGCCGGAGGGATGGGCGCCCCGCCGCTGCAGCATCTGGCAAAGGTCTTTACGGCTGAACATCCTGATATCGAAGTGATTGTATTTGCAGGCGCCAGGACAGCAAAAGATTTGCCTTTCGAGGGCCGGCTGGACGATATTTCGCAGCAATTGGGATTTTCTCTGCCGGAGTTTGCAAAATACGGTGTAAATTCGCAGATAGCGACCGATGACGGCTCAGCCGGATTCGAAGGGATGGTTACCGATTGCTTTGTACGGTGGTTCGACAAGGATAATCCTGCCCGCGAATGGTTGATTATCTACGCCTGCGGGCCAGAGCTAATGCTGGCAAAGGTTGCAGAGATTGCAAAAGAAAAAAATATAGACTGCCAGATAAGTATGGAACGAAGAATGGCCTGCGGGATTGGCATCTGCCAGAGCTGCGCTGTAGAATGCAGAGTAGAAGGCTCAAATGAAACAGTTTATAAGCTGTGCTGTGAAGATGGCCCGGTGTTTGATAGCAGAGAAGTAGTTTTTAGCAAATAGTCCTTAGCATATAGTTATATGAAAGAACAAGTTGATATATCGGTGGATTTTGCGGGATTGAAGCTGGCGAATCCGGTTTTTACGGCGTCGGGGACGTGCGGATATGCGGATGAACTGGCTGATTTTATGGATATAAACCAGCTCGGCGGGTTTATTACAAAAAGTATTACGGTAAAACCAAGAAAAGGAAATCCGACGCCGAGAATCGTAGAAACCGATTCGGGGATGCTCAATGCGATTGGATGGGCGAATGTCGGCCTGGATAAATTCATCGAAGAAAAACTGCCTGTTATCGAAAAGCTCACTGTGCCTGTTTTCGTTAATATAGCAGGTGAGACAATTGACGAATATGTGGCTGTGGTCGAACGATTGGCAACGGAAAAAGCGATAGCAGGGTTCGAACTGAATATAAGCTGTCCTAACGTCGAGAAAGGCGGGATAAGTTTCGGCACCGACGCCGAACTGGTAAAAGATATTACTTCAGCGGTGAAGAAGGCCTGCGGCGAAAAGGCGTTGATGGTTAAATTAGCCCCGGCTGTTACGGATATAAGCGTAACCGCTCGGGTGGCAGTTGAAGCGGGTGCCGATGCACTTAGTTTAATAAATACATTCACAGCAATGGTTATTGATATTGAAACCCGCAGGCCGATTTTAGCAAACAAAACCGGGGGACTATCCGGGCCTGCAATAAAACCGATAGCGGTCTATCTGGTCAATAAAGTTTATAATGAGGTTGCCAAAAAGCGTGGAATACCGATTTTAGCGATGGGAGGAATAAGAAATGCCTCTGATGCCGTCGAATTTATTATTGCAGGAGCGTCTGCGGTGGCGGTGGGTACTGCGAATTTCATCGAGCCGGGATGCGCAGTAAAAATCATCGGTGGCATAAAAAAATATTGCTCCGGCCATAATATAACAAATATAAAAGAATTAGTCGGCTCACTTGAAACAGGTTAAAAGATGGAAACAATTAAGTTATTACGCGATTATTTTCCGACGGCGGTTTTTACCGGCAAATGCCTTGTCTTTATAAGCGAAGACTGGCGTGTCGAGCTTACCGAGCATAAAGACAGCGATTTCAGCAAGGAGGAAACTCAGCCATCCATTATACGTGTCAGAATATTCAAAAAGACACTGGACGGTGAGTTAATCGCCGGCCATTATGAAGACTTTCAGCTCGAATTGTTGGGTGAACTCGCCGAGCAGATTGAAAAATACGTCCAGTTTGCAGTCGGAGTAAACCTCAGGGAAATTGCCGAATAACATACAGGAGGATGCCTGCTGTTCGATAGCATTTAACTTTCAATGGAGAATTTGTCAATACAAAAAGTTGATGACGGCGTTGTCTTCGCGGTGAAAGTTTTACCCGGCAGCAGTAAGACTGCGATTAGTGGTCTGTACAACGGTATGCTGAAAATTAAGGTCGCAACCCCGGCAGAGAAGGGAAAAGCCAATAAATGCCTGCTTGAGTTTTTGGCCAAACAACTGGGAGTAAAGAAAAATGCCGTTAGTATAATTTCCGGCAAGACCAATCCGGTCAAGCACATCCAGATTCAGGGTCTCTGCCCTGATGCACTTTTGAATAAGCTTAACTTAAATAAAACAGGACTTAAATGAATGAACGATAAGCCAACAGCTGAGATTAGAGAACCCGTGGACGTGACATCGCTTGGCTATATGCTCAAGCTGGCAACACCGATGGTAGTGACGACTATATCGTTCACTATTATGCAATTCGTAGACAGGTTCATGGTTTCCCGCCTTGGGACGGAGGCACTGGCGGCTATTTTACCGGCTGGGGTTGTAAGTTTCGTACCGGGTGCCTTTGCAATCGGTGCGATGACAAGCTTAAACACGTTCGTAAGCCAAAGTATTGGTCGGGGTGATAAAAGGGCCTGCTCAAACTATTACTGGCAGGCGATATATATGGGACTGATATATTTCATAGTAGTACTGGCGATTATGTGGCCGGCAGCTCCATGGATATTCAAAATGATGGGACAACCTGTGGAAGTCCGCTCTATGGAAGTAATATACCTTCGAATTATGCTTTACGCCCAAATAGTGGCGATTATTAACTGGGCAAGCAGCCAATTTTTTATGGGCATCCACCGGCCTGTTATTACGATGTATGCGTCGCTGATTGGGCAGGCGGTCAACATTGCAGCAAATTACGTATTAATTTTCGGCAAGTTCGGATTTCCCCGGATGGAGATTGCAGGTGCGGGCTGGGGGACATTTATAGGGATATCCGTAATTGCAGGCATAAATCTGACCGTGTTTTTGAGCAGTAAAATAAACTCAACTTTCAAGTCCAGACGGACGTTGAATATCGATTTTGGCAAGATGTACAATTTGCTGAAAGTAGGACTTCCAGCCGGTTTTGACCTTATGATAAATGTTGCTTTTTGGGGGGTAGTTTTGTTCGGTTTAATCGGCAGATTCGGCAAAGAAGCCTTGGCGGCGACGAGCGCAGTACTATCGTATACCAATGTCTCAGTTATGCCAATCGTGGGTATAGCAACGGCATTGACAGCGGCAGTCGGCAAGACAATCGGGCAGGGACGAAAGGAACTGGCAGTAAAACAAACAAGTATCTGCCTGCGAATAGCGCTGGTTTATATGGGAACAATAGGGATTTGTTTTCTCGTATTCAGGGAGCCCCTGATGCGATTTTGGACCTCTGACGCCAAGGTGATTGAAGCCGGTATTAAAATTTTAGTTTGTGCTGCAATCTACCAGGTTTTCCACGCCGCCCGGATTATTTACAGCGGCCCATTGCGGGGAGCAGGCGATACAGTCTGGCTGGCAGTGATATCAGCACTGGCAGCGGTGATAATATTAGGGGCTGGCGGCGTTCTTATAGTTATATTTTTCCCTAATCTTGGTCCTTTAGGCCCCTGGATTGCCGCTGCATTAAGTATCATCGCGGCTGGATTAGCAAATCGCTGGAGATTCAAGAGTAACAGGTGGATGCAGATAGATTTGTTCAAGCGACGCCCTGTCGGTGTGCCGGTAGAGGTTTAATCGGCACCATCAGCAGGTGAATATTATGAAGCAATTTATCTCAAATAATATGATATAATATTATATTATCAAAAATATAAAATATAAAGCAATTTCCTGACGATAAGATTCGTAATACAGATACTTACCATCAAAACCGGTTTTGTGAGGATAGTAATAACAGCCTGTTAAGAAAAGTAAAAAGGACCAATGAAAAAGACTCTTTTAGCGACGATTTGTATTTTGATTCTCTCACCGACGGTGCATGCACGTCGAAACAGTCCCCTTGCTAATGCGGGCATTAACGGTCTGTATGCCAAGTCGATTGAACAGGTCCTGCAGCTAAGAGAAGATGAAATCGATATAGCCACCGCCGCTTTAATAATCTCGGAGAACTGGAGTGACCTTGTGCCCGGCCGACATCATTTGGCAACATTAGACGAAATGGCACTGGTCATTCGCGACAGACTCGATGAGAGAAAAATAGGGGCAAGTTATAAAGCGGTCCCGTTGATAAATGAGTATTTATACAATGAGCTCGGATTTAAATCCATTGCAGAGGCAAGTAATCCGAATGATTTGTTTTTGCACACTGTCCTGGATAAAAAACGAGGGTATTGCCTGAGTCTTTCTATTCTTTATCTATCACTGGCAGAGCGGCTCGGCCTACCTTTATATGGAGTAGTTGTGCCGGGGCACTTTTTTGTGAGATACGATGACGGGCGAATAAAATTCAATATTGAAACAACAAGCAACGGTGGAACCGCCGACAATGAACACTACATAAAAGAATTCAAAACACCCAGGGGCAGCAATATTTATATGAAGAACCTCAATAAAATTCAGACGCTGGGCTGTTTTTTCAATAATCTCGGGAATAGTTACTACGATATCGACAATATGGACTCTGCAATGCGCGCCCTCGAAACAGCGGTCCAGATAAATCCGTCATTATCCGAGGCACATTCGAATTTAGGGAACGTTTACCTTGAAATGGGTCGATTGCGGGATGCAATATACCAATACCAGCAAGCTCTGCAAATCAACCCGGACGACGCCAAGGCACATAATAATCTTGGTAACGCCTATATAGAACAAGGCCACTTTAACTATGCTATTTCCGAATATCACCAATCGCTGAATCTGGACCCTAACAACATAGACGCTTACAAAAATATATCTTTAGCCTATTGCAAACAGGAACTATATATGCAGGCGATAAAACCATTGAAACAAGCACTTGGCCTGAAGCCGAAAGATGCTTCTCTGTACAATAATTTGGGCGATGTTTACAGCCGGATGGGCGATTATGAAACAGCAATATCCCAATATAAAAAGGCCCTGAAGATACAACACAATCTGGCTGAAGCCCATTTCGGCCTGGCTATCTGTTACAACAAACAGGGTTCGGTTAACGATGAGATTCAGGCATATAAAATGGCTTTGGCTATTGAGCCCGATATGCTGGCGGCTCTGGTAAATCTGGGCAATGCATATTATAATAAGAAGGATTATGATGCGGCTATCGAGCTGTATACAAAAGCTATTCAGATACAGCCGGATGATGGCAGCATTCATTACAATCTCGGGTCTTCGTATTCTAACAAGGAGCGGTATGAACAAGCAGTGGCAGCGTACCTGAAGGCGGTTGAGATAGAGCCGAATATGGGCGATGCACACTTTGGACTTGCCTTTGCGTATTATAATTTAAAGAATTACGAATTGGCCTTCAAGCATATAAAAAATGCCCGGGAATTGGGCGTAGAGGTTACCGAAGACCAGCTCAACGCCATAAAACAACATCTGAAATAGAACAGGTCATTAGGTGTACTGCACTATTGATTTGTAAAATAATCACGATAAAATCATTTCCATAAATACTTAACAAGGCAGATTAATCAGGGATTTATTATGCAGGCAAATGATGACATCCTGAATTTGCTCAGAGAAAAAGGTGCTGAAGCAGCAAAGCAGGCACAGCGAGGAGCGATATTGCAGCCGGGAGCGATTGGCGATTGTATATTGACTATTCCGTTAGCTAAATTTATGAAAGATTCGCTCGGATTGGGCACAATCGATATTCTTGGACATACCGATTATACCGGCATTTTGTCGGGCAGAACCTGTATCGATGGTATTCGCTCCATAGATTCGATGGATTTGCACCGGCTGTTTACTCCAAATAAGACGTTTGACCTCGCAGACGGGGACCCTTTAATAAATGCTTTCTCTGATTATTCCTGGATTGCGACATTTTTGGGCGAGCCAGACAGCGACTTCGAACAAAACCTGATTTATACTATCAACTGCAGCCATAGCGCAGAGGTCATAACATTGTCTATGAAGCCGCCAAAAGTTTCCTCCACACATTTAACGGACTTTTATATACAGCAGTTTATCGAGCAAAGCGGCTTGTCTTTAGAGCACGAGAAAGTCAAGTCCGATGAGGCCATGATAAATGCAACCGAAGCTGATATAAAAAGAGGTAAAGAAGTGCTGAAGGATATAGATATTGATTCTGCTAAGAAGCTGGTAATAATCCAGCCGGGCAGCGGCGGACCGAACAAATGCTGGCACATAGATAATTTTTTGGCTGTGGCTAAAGAGCTCGGCTTAAAAGATAACGAAGTGATATTTTTACTCGGGCCTGCTGAGTTGGACAGATTTAGTAAAACGAATATCAAAAAGATAAGCAGTGTTGCAAAGTGCCTTTCGGATTTATCTTTGACGCAGGTGTTAGGAATTTTAAGCTGTGCGGATATCTTTTTAGGTAATGACAGTGGGATTACGCACCTGGCTTCAGCATTGGGTGTCAAAACAATGACCCTTTTCGGTCCAACCAATCCTGCTATATATGGCCCGATTGGGCCGGCTGTAACGGTATTTGCTAAAAAGACAAAATCTTTCGCCAAAAAAGCATCGCCAAAATCACAAAAACAGCTTCTGGGGATTTTAATGGATTAATACAAAGCCTTCCATAATCAAGAAATTTAACGGCATTCTAATAGCAAAAAGCTCACATTTGTCACCTACCCAACAAAAAAGACAGAAAAAAGGGAAAAATCCTTGATTTTACGTCCCATAAAAAGTAAAATTATGAATTGAAGGCGCGATAATAACGCGAGGGATGCGGTCAAATTTTCGTTTTTATAAGCGAGGAGGAGGTTATGCACATACTCAAATTGCCTTAAATGCGCCCATATCCCGTTGTGTCTGCTCGGTGTGGGTGCGAAAAAAGTCTAAGACGCAAAAAGATTTTAGCAAATCAATGCAATTTCCCTGCGAAAGAAAGATGGGACAATCAAATTGAAAAACGTGAAAGTTTTTCCAAGGTGCTAAATGGGAGATACGAGCTGTATTAAGTTTTCGAGGAGGACAAACAAAATGAGAGAGTACCGTGCGACAAATCAAAAGTATTTATGGGTGGTAGTTTATTTCGTATTTGTTCAGTTAATCTCTACTACTGTACGTGCCAACCAATGGACCTGGATAAATGACCCCAATCAGGTAATTTTTCAGAATAATGAATTAACAACACGTGACAAATCACTAAGGTATAGTTCCACGGATGAACTGCAGCGTGATCTCTACTGGAACTTCGATGACCCTATTGCAGCGCACCGCAAATATCCAACGGATTTTTGGGGAACATATGATCCGGATTTTGCGGATTATCCTTACATCCGAGGTTATGAGGATAGCCTGATACATGTTGGCTGCGATGATTACGATTTTCCAGAAATTGTGCCAAAGCCGAATAACCCAGGCGGGGACTATGCTCTTGAAATCAGACCTCAAGAAACTGCCTGGTGGCATTTGAACAACCTTGAGAACGATAACACACTCAAGGATATTTGGTGGCAGTTTGATTACTGGTGTGGCTCTCCTGTTGAGCAAGAGATTTGGGAATTGATCACTGTAAATGCCGGCGACAAATATAAGTTAATTGATTGGGACTATGTTCATGAACCTGCTACGCAAACCAAATGGGGGAAAGTCTTTGTATGGCTAAGGATTAGTCCCAATCCACCGTTTGAAGATCTAGGCATAAGAAATAGTATGCTTGTCACAATGAAGAATCTGTATGTTGATAATGTGAGAATCGTAACTATGTGTACCCCAGAACCAGCTACAATATTTCTACTTGGCCTCGGTGGTTTGGCGTTGTTGAGGCGGCGGAGAAGAAAAGCTGATTGACGATGGATGAGGGAGGACGGACGAAGGAAAATAAGGGAATTAGGAAAGCAGCGGATTAGTGAATTAGAGGATTAGTTAATTGGTTTTATGGAGGAGTGAGATTGCTTCGCTGCGTCTTTTACAGAGAAGGTCTGCGCTCGGAATGACCCCCCTACTATAAAGTTTTCAATGCCATAAAAAGTCCTTTTACGGAGATTTCAGTGGTTGACTAAACACGGCTTCATCTGCTATAATTACTTTCTCGATATATATTAATTAGAGTTTTTAACAATAAAAGATGCTATGTGTTAATTGTATCCGGCCTGCAAATATTGCAGAGCGGACTATGAAATGAGGTTTTCTAAATGCAAGAGCGAACTTTAGGTGAATTGGCTGAATATGTAGGTGGACGGGTTGTTGGAGATACTGATATATTAATCAAGTCTGCTTCGACACTCGGCCGAGCCGGCGAAGGCGATATCAGCTTTTTGACAAACCGCAGATATGAGAAGCAACTGCGGACAACCAAGGCAAGCGCGGTAATCGTAGGCACAGAAACAGCCAATGCATCGGTTCCACTTTTAATAGCTGAAGACCCTTACTATGCCTTTATGCAGATTATGGTGCTTCTGCACGGCCATCGCAAACACAAAAAAGTAGGCATCAGCCCGCGGTCTTCGATTGCAGATACAGCGAAAATTGGTGCAGACTGCCAGATTCATGATTTTGTGACGATAGCCGATGGGGCAAGGATTGGAGACGGCTGTATAATTTACCCCGGCGTGTACATCGGGTCAGGTGTGCAAATTGGTAATGACAGCATAATATATCCCAATGTTACAATTTACGATGGGTGTAAAATAGGCAATCGCGCGATAATAAATGCAAATGCGGTGATTGGTGAAGACGGATTTGGTTATGCCAGCCATAAGGGCATACATCATAAGATACCACAGATTGGCATTGTAATTATAGAAGACGATGTGGAAGTCGGTACCTGTTGCGGAATCGAGCGAGGCACACTCGGCGATACTATCATAGGCCAGGGAACAAAAATAGGTGACCTGGTTACGATAGGCCACGGTAGCAAAATTGGCCCGCATTGTTTGCTTGTAGCTCAGGTAGGAATTGCCGGCTCAACCAACCTCGGACATCATTGCATAGTTGGTGGGCAAGTCGGCATTGTGGGTCATATCAATGTCGGGAATAACGTTATAATCGCAGCCCAGGCCGGAGTTATCAACAATATCCCAGACGGCAAAGTGGTGTTGGGCGCACCTGCTATCGAGGCAAGCCAGGGCAAACGAGCGTACGGCATGATACAATACCTGCCTGAGATGCGGCAAAATATTCGCAGGTTAGAGAATCTGATTGAACAAATTGCCCCATCCGCCGAGCCTGAACCGGAAAAGCCGGATGGGCAATAGCTATGAATATTCGTTTTCCATTTTTCGAACGTCAATCGCAAGTCGTAAATAGTGCGTCCAATTGCGAAGATATGCTTGGTTTGATTGCAGGAGGTGGCAGACTGCCCTTCCTTGTGGCGGCTGGTGCCAAACGTGCCGGATTACGAGTAATTTGTGTCAGTCTGGTTGATAATGCAAAGCCGAGTCTGGCTGACGAAGTTGATGTTTTTTACAAAGTCGCAGTTGCCCGGCCTGGCGCCTGGATACGAAAGCTGAGAAAGCACAGCGTAAGGCGAACAATTATGGTCGGGCGAGTTGCCAAGGAGCGGCTTTTTACACCCTGGCGAATTCTGCGATATTGGCCTGACTGGCGTGCGTTCAGGATATATTACTGGCGGCTGCGCGGCAAACCCAGGCTTACTGATTCATTTCTGTGCGCTGTAGCCGACGAGCTTGCCAGCGGCGGGATTGAGTTGGAGGATTCAATAATGTATTGTAAGGAGCACTTAGCAAGCGTGGGCGTAATGACAGAACGCCAGCCGGGCCCATCGATTGA
>CAYWUO010000046.1:0-13703 GCA_964461285.1 uncultured Pirellulales bacterium | reverse complement strand
CTACGGCGCCAATCAAAAGACGTGCTATAAGCTGGCCCTTGAGGAGGAAGCGGATATTGTTGTTATGGTGCATCCGGATTATCAATATACTCCGAAGCTGATACCGGCGATGGCCTCTATGATTGCGAATGACCTTTATCCGTGCGTGCTGGGCTCGCGAATCCTCGGCGGATATGCAATTAAAGGCAATATGCCAATATGGAGATATATCTCGAACCGCTTTATAACGTTCGTTGAGAATATCCTGACCGGAGCAAAGCTTTCCGAATACCATACCGGCTACAGGGCATTTTCGCGCGGGCTGCTGCAGCAATTGCCGCTCGAAGAAAATTCTGATGACTTTGTGTTCGATAACCAGATGCTGCTGCAGATATTGTGGTTCGGCCATACAATCGCGGAGGTCAGCTGTCCGACCAGATATACCTATGATGCGTCCTCGATTAGTTTTTGGCGAAGTATCAAGTATGGTTTCGGATGTCTGGGTACTGCGGTAAAATTTCGTTTGGTCAAAATGAAAATAATTAAATCGAGGCTGTTTCCATAATGACTGAATATAAACAAAACAAAATAACCGTACTTTTGATTTATCTGGTATTGGCCCTGCTTACCTTTATAGCTTATGAGGGGGTCAGGCATAACGATTTTGCCTGGGATGACTCTGATTACATAACCGAAAATGTGCATGTTAAGTCCGGGATAAACTCGGAGTCTGTTTCATGGGCACTTAGCGCGTTACAATTTAGTAACTGGCACCCCTTGACGTGGCTTTCGCATATGCTGGACTGTGAGTTGTTCGGGACAAACGCGGGCTGGCACCATCTGACTAATCTGCTGCTGCACGTGGCGAATACTCTGCTTCTGTTCGGGCTTTTTAAGCGGATGACCGGAGCAGTCTGGCGAAGCGCCTTTGTCGCCGCTGTTTTTGCTCTGCACCCTCTGCATGTCGAGTCTGTTGCCTGGATATCGGAACGAAAAGACCTGCTATGCGGTTTTTTCTGGATGCTGAGCATAGCCGCTTATATTCGATATGCCCGGCGAACGGGTGTTGGGTGGTACATATTGGTGATTCTGTCTTTTGGTCTGGGGCTGATGGCCAAACCAATGCTCGTAACGTTGCCGTTTGTGCTGCTTCTGTTGGATTATTGGCCGCTGAGAAGGTTACAGTGGAAGGGCACAGGGGAAGAGGCATCGACAACCGACACTGCGGGTATCCGATGTCAAAGAGCATCGCTTTGGTGGCTGATTTGTGAAAAAATTCCCTTGTTTATTCTTATGGCAGCTTCTGCTGTTATTACATTCATCGCCCAGCAAAAAGGTGGCGCAATGGATATGCTGAAGAACCTGTCAATAGATATGCGAATAGCCAACGCTATCGTTTCTTATCCCGGCTATATAGCGAAAATGATATATCCGGGGGGATTGGCGATTATGTATCCTCACTCCTATGACAGTTTGCTCTCATGGCAGCCGATAACTTCCGCAATAATGATGGTGGTTATAACGATTTGCATAATATACCTGTCCAGGCAGCAACGGCCTTATCTGGCCGTGGGATGGCTGTGGTATCTCGGTACTTTGGTCCCCGTGGTGGGTTTGGTGCAGATTGGCGCGCAAAGTATGGCTGACCGGTATACTTACCTTCCTTCAATCGGTTTTTCTATAATCGTGGCCTGGGGTTTTTACGAGCTATTCGGGAAAAAGCGGTATCACAAAGCCGGGCTGGCGGTGTCGGCGGGCGTGGTGATTATCGCTTTGCTGGTAGGTACCCGGATGCAGGTAAAGCACTGGCGAAATAACCTGACTTTGTTCGGACGCGCCTTCTCAGTGACCAAAGGCAATCCTGTAACGCTCAATAATCTTGGGGCCGCGTTCGGTGACATCGGCAGACATAACGAAGCTGCCATTTGTTACAGCGAGGCCCTGCGTTTTGACCCCAACCATGCGGGCATATATTGCAATCTGGCTAATGCTCTTGCCGAGCTCGGCAAATTCGACGAAGCGATTGATTGCTTTCGCCGGGCGCTGGAGCTTGATCCCGGGTATCTTAAGGCGCGTGCCAACCTGGGGGCCGTTCTTCTGGAACAGGGCGAATTCGAAGAAGCATCCGGGCACTTTCGGCAGGTCCTGAAAACCGAGCACAATAATCCGGGCATATATTATAATCTTGCTAATGCCCTTGCCGGGCTTGGCAGGTTTGACGAAGCGATTGGTAACTATCGCCGGGCCATAAATCTCGAACCTGCTTACGTGGCCCCATTAAACGCCCTGGCACGCGTTTTGGCAGCGAATCCGAATCCTGATATACGAGATTCTGCTGAGGCAATCGAACTTGCAGAGCGCGCCGCCGAGTTGACCGGCTACCAGAATCCAGCCATCCTTGACACCCTGGCCGGTGCTTATAACTCAGCCGGAAGAATCGATGAGGCAATCGATACGCTTGAAAAGGCATTGGCTTTGGCGGAGTCTTCACAAAATAAAAAACTCGCAGAGCAAATCCAAAACCACCTGACGATATTACAACAGCGTCAATCTAATCGTGAGAAGCCATAATCGCCTCACGGGCGACGAGCGACGAAGTCACCCCAGACATTAATAGGTAGCTATCCGTAGTTTTCTCTAGTTTTCTCACTTCTGGAACTGTGTCCTTCGTAGTTGGCACATTTCAATCGAGGAAAGTTACTTTGATACAATAGAAAAGCTTCGCCGTCTATCTGGTGGTGATATTTTTTCCCATGGCCGAACGTATTCAAACATGATAGCCACCTTGCCGCTGCGAACAGATTTGAAGGTCCATTCTTCTGTACCCCCACTACCTAATTTCTGTGGTTTATTCGGTATATATCTTTTGCCTTGCAGCTTTAACATTCCGGGCAAAGGTTCAGCCAGCCGCCAGGAAAATCCGGTTGTTGGATTCGAGTCCAGGGCAATGACAAAGTCCTGGCCGATTTTGACTTCGATGCGCTGCGGTTCTTTTGCGTCTCGGTCGCGTCCTCCCTGCCTTTTAGGAAATGGATTGGCTGCAAGATAGTCTTTGATAAATTGGTCAACCAAAGCTTTGACATCTTCGCGCACATCTTTGAGGTCGGCTGTTTTGCCCATTGATATATCCCCTGCCTCCCAGGTAGTAGCAACGCAAGTATTTGTTGGGTCTCTTTTCAACAACACAACTTGTTTAAATGCAACGCGTGTGTTCGCAGCAGTAAACTTTATATCTTCTCGTACAACCACATTAACATTTATGTAAAGGTACGGAATCGCCGGCATCTGGAGGCGCTGCTGTTCAGAAAACACCTTAATTCTGTTCTGGCGAAGTTTCAGTACCGTATCGGCCTGCAGCGCTTCACTTGTCAATCCGTACATTTTTGCTTTTTGGTCAATTTGTTCAACTACTACGGCGACTCCTTGCAGTCCAGCCAACGAAACGCGTTCCCACTTCGCCCCTGCAGCGTAGATAGTAACAGCAAAAATCCCTATAGCCGAAACAACGAAAAGCCAATACTTTTTCGCTTTCATAATCTACCCTTTCGGAATAAATACTCGCAAATACCAAAGCATCATTTTAGCCATTACCTGTTTTAATTCAAATGAAAGGTTTGGCAAATCAATCAAATCCGCGTAATAACCTCTAAATTGCACCCTTTCCTTGACAGTACAGCCGGCAAAACGTAAAGTGGCTTCAATGGGAAAGACGCTTTACATAATCGACGGCCACGCTCATATCTACGCCGCATATTTTGCACCGATGACCCAGCGGCTTACAGGTCCGACCGGCGAGCCGACCAAAGCCGTTTACATCTTCACCAGGGCCATCCTCGGGCTAATTCAGCGGCAAAAACCGGATATGCTCGTTGTTGCAATGGACTCCAAGGCACCGACTTTCCGAAGCGAGATTTATGCCGAATACAAGGCACATCGCCCGCCAATGCCCGACGATATGCCGGGCCAGATTGACCGGATTGAGCAGGTTCTCGATGCAATGAACATACCCATTTTACGTCTTGATGGCTTCGAAGCCGACGATATAATCGGCACCC
This sequence comes from uncultured Pirellulales bacterium, assembly GCA_964461285.1. Lineage (GTDB taxonomy): Bacteria > Planctomycetota > Phycisphaerae > Sedimentisphaerales > Anaerobacaceae > CAZBWE01. Next base: position 9,669 of record CAYWUO010000046.1, on the reverse strand, counting down.
TCGCCAAAAAAGCCTCAAAAGACGGTATCGACACCTACATCTGCGCAAAAGACAAAGATATGTATCAGCTTGTCGATGGTCATACTTACATTTTCGATATCAAAAAAGGTGAAGCCCTTGATGATGATGCACTGTTAGAAAAATATAAAATTCATCCTGAAGATTTTATCGATGTTTTGGCCTTACAGGGTGATGCTTCTGATAATGTACCAGGCGTACCGCTAATCGGGGAAATTAACGCTATTAAGATGATTCAACAATACGGCTCTCTTGATAAAATATATAAAAACGTTGAGGAAATTAAAGGCAAACGAGGCGAAAATCTGCGCAAATTTAAAGAACAGGCCTATCTCAGCAAAGAGCTTGTCACCATTGATTGCAATGTACCTGTCAAAATCGATTACGACGCTCTGGCCCTGAAGGAATTCGACAATGAAAAGCTCGCCCAAATCTTTAACGAGGTCGGCTTTAATCGCCTGCTCAGCCAGTTAGGGCTGGAACAACGGACGACGGATGACGGACGACAGACGACGGACGAGAATCAAGTATCGCTTGACTCGGCGGGATGCCTAACAGCGGAGAATCAAGAGCATGATTATAAGCTTATAGATACTGAGCAGAAATTTAATAAATTTTTCACACAGCTTAAAAAGCAAAAACTATTTGCCATCGATACCGAGACGACCTCTATATATGCTATGCGGGCTGAGCTTGTCGGTATCAGCTTCTCCTGGCAGGCGCATAAGGCCTTTTATCTTCCAGTTAAAGCACCGCTCGGGCAAAAGCATCTCGATGTGAAAACCGTTCGCCAGAAGCTCGCACCGATATTAGCAGATGAAAAAATCAAAAAAGTCGGCCAGAACATCAAATACGATATGCTCGTTCTGCAAAATGCGCAGATGCCGTTGAAGGGGATTTACTTTGACACAATGGTCGCTTCGTATTGCCTCGACGCCGGTCGAAAACATTCGATGGATAAGATGGCTTTGGATTTCCTCAACTACGAAGACATTCCAATCTCAGCTCTTATCGGCAAAGGGAAAAACCAGCTTACTTTCGATATGGTCGATACGGCCGCCGCGTGCGAATATGCCGCTGAAGATGCTGATATTACGCTTCGGCTTTACGAATACCTAAAAGAACGCCTCGACAAAGAGCCGCTGCTGAAAAAACTTTTTGAAGAGGTGGAAATGCCCCTGGTTAGCGTCCTTGCTGCTATGGAAGCCAACGGCGTCTCGCTCGATACCAAACTATTAAAGAGTATGTCCGGCGAGCTTACTGAAACTACCAAAAATCTGACCGAGAAGATTTATGAATGTGCCGGCGAGGTATTCAATATCGATTCACCGAAGCAGCTTGCGGAAGTGTTTTTCGATAAGCTCGGGCTCGAATCGGTCCGTATGGGAAAGGCAGGGCGAAGCACCGACGCCAACGTTCTTGAGCAGCTTGCCGATGAGCACGAGATAATCCCGCTGATTATCGAATATCGAATGGTCAGCAAACTGCAAAATACATACGTGGACAAATTGGGTTTGCTAATCAATCCCCGAACCGGCCGTGTCCATGCATCTTTTAACCAGACCGTAACCGCTACCGGTCGGCTTAGCTCCAGTGACCCGAATCTGCAGAATATCCCCATCCGCACCGAGCTTGGCAGAAAAATACGCGAGGCTTTTATCCCGCAGAAAAAAACCGACTGCATACTCAGCGCGGATTACTCGCAAATCGAGCTGCGACTATTGGCGTATTTTTCGCGGGACGAGGCCTTGATGGCCGCCTTCGCCGAAGACCAGGACATACATCGTTTCGTCGCCTCGCAGATTTACAACATCCCAATCGAAGAGGTAACGAGCGAGATGCGCTCGCACTGCAAGGCGGTCAACTTCGGCATCATTTACGGCCAGGGTGCGTTCGGACTGTCACGCACTACGGGTATAAGCCATGCAGAAGCAAAGAAGTTCATCGATGACTATTTCGCCCGCTACAGCTCAATCCAAAAATTTATGGATGACTGCGTGGAAGATGCAAAGCGCACCGGCTACGCCGAGACCATTCTGCACCGGCGGCGAAGAATTTCCAACCTTAGCGCCAAAAATGCAAACAAACACGCCCAGGCCCGCAGACTTGCGGTCAATACGGTCGTTCAAGGCTCCGCAGCGGATTTAATCAAGGTGGCGATGCTCAATATCCAGCGGAAAATCGAATCTGAGGAGCTGCCGATAAAACTTATTCTGCAGGTCCATGATGAGCTTGTTTTCGAATTGCCGGCCAAAGACGCCGAGAAGCATTCCAAGTGGATTGCCGAAGAGATGTCCACTGCAATCAAACTCGATGTTCCTATGAAGGTCGATATAAGCTACGGGCCAACGTGGCTGGGGTAACGGACGACAGAGGACAGACGACAGAGAATATCCAATATCGAACAAAGAATGTAAAAGTAAGAAGTGTTAGCAAGGAAACCCCCACCACAGGTGTGGGGGCTAAACAATCCCGCGCTAACGCTTGGGGCTCTGTGGTAAAGCAAATCTAAAGTTCTTGACGTGGACTCCAAACCATACTAAAATCAGTCGTTTCAATATCGAGAATCTAATATGGCTACGATTAATGAAAATTTCCTAAAACTAAAGGCAGGGTATCTGTTTCCTGAAATCACAAGGCGTATCCGCGCGCATAAAGAGAAAAATCCGGGTGCGAAGATAATCAGTTTGGGGATAGGCGACGTTGCCCAGCCGCTTGCGGCGGCTGTGATATCGGCGATGAAAAAGGCGGTTGGTGACCAGGCCAAAGCAGAAACGCTGCACGGATACGGGCCGGAACAGGGATACGACTTTTTAATCGATGCGATAGTCGAAAACGATTACAAGGCGCGAGGCGTCGATATAGAGGCGAACGAAATCTTTATCAGCGACGGCTCGAAATGCGATATCGGCAATATCCAGGAGATATTCGGCACCGGCAACATCATCGCTATAACCGACCCGAGCTATCCGGTCTATGTCGATTCCAATGTTATGGCGGGCAGGACGGGCCCAGCCAACGAACAAGGACAGTATGAAAAAATAGTCTATATGCCCTGTACGGCTGAGAATAATTTCATTCCGGATTTGCCTGATAGGGCGGTGGATATTATTTATCTGTGCTTTCCGAATAATCCCACCGGTGCGGTTGTTACCAAAGAGGTTCTCAGCGAATGGGTGAATTTCGCCCGTGAAAATAAAGCGATTATTCTTTTCGACGCCGCCTACGAGGCCTATATCACAGATTCCACTTTGCCGCATTCAATATATGAAATCGATGGTGCAAAAGAGGTCGCAATCGAGTTTCGAAGTTTTTCCAAGACGGCCGGCTTTACCGGTGTGCGATGCGCATTTACCGTCGTGCCGAATCAGCTAAAGGCCTTTACGAAAGACGGCAGGGCGATAGAAGTCAACCAATTATGGCACAGACGTCACTGTACGAAATTTAACGGGGCCTCCTATATCTCGCAGGCTGGTGCAGCAGCGATATATACCGCCGAAGGGAAAAGGCAAACGAAGAAAATCATCGATATATATCTGTCAAATGCAAAACTGATTTGCGATTCGCTGACCAAACTCGGCTATCAAATCTATGGCGGGAAAAATGCGCCGTATATCTGGCTAAAAACTCCGGATGGCGTAAGCTCGTGGGACTTCTTTGACCGGCTGCTTACGAAGGCCAATATCGTTGGTACACCGGGCTCGGGATTTGGGCCGTCGGGAGAAGGATACTTGCGGCTTTCGGCATTTGCACAGCCGGCTGACGTCAAAGAAGCCATGCAACGGTTTGCCAGGATTTAGAATTTCGGATTCGAAAATGACAAAGGCATACATCGGTCTCGGCAGCAACTTAGGCGACAGAAAAGGTTATATCAATAGCGCACTTAAACTCCTTGCCGAGAGCCGACACATCGAACTTGTCCGTGTAAGTGACATTATCGAGACCGCTCCGCTTGCCAGATTAGACCAGCCGGAATACTTAAACGCTGTCGCCGAAGTAGAGACTTCCTTAAATCCGCAAGATTTGCACAAAAATATGATTGAAGTTGAAGCCGCGCTCGGCAGAGAAAAAAAAGAGAAATGGTCCTCGCGAAATATCGATTTGGACCTCCTACTTTTTGGTCAGCAAGTCGTAAGCGAGCCGGCTTTAACAATTCCACATCCACAGATGTATCTTCGCTCGTTTGTTCTCAAAGGTCTATGTCAGCTAAATAGCAGTTTAATTCATCCTGTTATAAAGGAAAGTGTGGGCGTGCTTCTTGAGCGGCTGAATGGCCGGGACTTTTTCTTCAATCCTGATATTCCCCAATTAGTCAGCGTTGCGGGCATAATCGGTGTGGGTAAAACAACTCTGGCAGAAAAACTATCCGGTTTATTCGATTGTGAATGTATTCTCGAAGCTTACGATAAGAATCCGTATTTGCCGAGGGTTTACGCCGGTGACAAAGAGCTTGCATTAGACTCGCAATTATATTTTCTCACCAGCCGAATAGCACAGCTAAATCCCAAGGAATTAACGGCCGGTCAACTTGCGCTCAGCGACTATGTCTTCGAAAAAGAGCTCATTTATGCTCGGCGTCTGCTCATCGCTGAGCAGCTAACTTTATATGAAAAGACGTACCAGCCATTTAGTTCAGAGGTTACTTTGCCGGTCTTGATGATATATTTGACCGATTCTGTCGAAAATTGCCTGGAGCGTATCCACAAGCGTAATCGTCCCTACGAACAAATTATCGAGTTGAAATTTCTTAAAGACCTTAACAGCGATTACGAAAAGCTATTTGATGATTGGAAAACCTGCCCCGTTATCCGCCTATCGATGTCGCAATTCGATTGTACAAATCCCGATGATTTACAACATCTGGCAAATCAATTAAAATATTACGTAGGAATCCCGAAATTAAAAAACTAAAAATGAAAATAGTAAAAACAATTGAAGAGATGAGAAGGTACGTAAAGGCCGCTCGAAGCAAGGGTAAGAAAATCGGCCTTATTCCGACGATGGGAGCTCTGCATATCGGCCATACATCGCTTGTCGACAGGGCGGTTGAAGATTGCGATTACGTGGTCGTCAGCATATTCGTTAATCCCACCCAGTTTGTTCCCGGCGAGGATTTCGAGAAATATCCCCGGCCTGTCGAAGAGGATTTGGAAATCTGTGAAGAGCATAATGTTGACCTTGTATTTAATCCTGAGCCGCAAGAGATGTACGCTTCTGAAAATATCACCTGGGTCAACGTCGAGAAACTGACCGAGCCGCTCTGCGGCCGGTCCCGGCCGGGACATTTCCGCGGAGTAACCACCATCTGCGCGAAGTTATTTAATATTGTTGCTCCCGACGTAGCATATTTCGGCCAGAAAGACGCCCAGCAGGCAATCGTTATCAAGCAAATGGTCGCCGATTTGAATATGCCGTTGGAAATCGTCATCTGCCCAACGGTCCGCGAGCCGGACGGCCTGGCTATAAGCAGCAGAAATAAATACCTCTCCGACCAGCAGAAAAAAGGCGCAACATTGCTCTACAAATCTCTCCTGAAATGTCAGGAAGCGATTGATTCCGGCGTCACGGATACAAAAAAAATCATTTCCGAGATGCAGAAAATTCTGCAGCAGGAGCCATCAATAGAGATTGAGTATATCAGCATCGTTGATGCCGAGACCCTCCAGAACCTCGAACAAGTTACAGGCCGAGCCCTTATTGCCGTCGCAGCCAAAGTCGGCCCGGCCCGGCTCATCGACAATATTCTCATAGACACCGGCAGATAAATTTGTATAATTGCCGCTGGCTTTATAGTATTTTTGTTTTTAAGAACTAACGACGAATTATGTTTGTAAAAATATTAAAAAGTAAATTACATCGTGCAACGGTTACCGAAACCAAGCTGCATTATCCGGGAAGTATCGCTATAGACTCGGCCCTGATGGAAGCTGCTGACATTTTACCTTATGAAGCCGTCCTGATAGCCGATTTAAATAACGGCAACCGCGTGGAAACCTACGTTGTCCCCGAAGAAGCAAATTCAGGAAAAATCATTGTCCTTGGAGCTGCTGCAAAACTAATAAATCCCGGGGACATTGTCATCATTTTAAGTTTCACTTATTGCACATTAGAAGAAGCTGCAAGATGTAAACCAAAAACCATAGTTCTCGACGAAAATAACAAAATAAAAGAAAACGGATAGGAGTTCGTGACACTTGACTTGAATGAGACACGAGTGACGGAACACAAAAAGAATGTATCCTGAACTTTTCGAGTTACCTTTTATTCATTTGACCATAAAAAGCTACGGTTTGATGATGGTCATTGGTTTCCTTTCGGCTGTTTTTATCATAAGATATCTCAGCAAAGATATTACTCCCAACCCACAATACATTACTAATGCCGCGTTATATTCTTTGATAGCCGGGGTAGCAGGAGCACGGCTGTTTTATGTCATCCATTATTTCGACCAGTTCAAAGGTCGGCTAATCGAGGTGTTTGCAATCTGGGAGGGAGGGCTCGAGCTTTTGGGCGGTGTGCTGCTGGCTATTAGCGTCATCTTTTTTTATCTCTGGTATCATAAACTTCCCATCCGCCAGTATCTCGATATCCTCGCCATAGGTCTGATGCTGGCTCTTACTTTTGGCAGAATCGGCTGCTTTCTTAACGGCTGCTGTTTCGGGAAGCCCACAAATTTACCGTGGGCGGTGCGTTTTCCCTACGGCTCGTTCGCCTATCGCAGCCAGATAGAACCGGACCCGGGACGAAACCGACATCAGCCGTATGTGGAGCTGTCAAAAGAATTTTTTGCTTTCCGCAGTCTTGACGTCAGGGGACTGTGGAAAGAGCGTGCTGATTTTTATACCGATATAGACCCGAGCAAAAGAGACAGGTGGTTCGAAGACCTGAAGGCAAAGGATATGCTAACACCGCAGCAGAGGCAAATGCTTATAGAAAACGACCAGCTTCGCTCTTTACCGGTCCACCCTACAGAGCTTTACTCATCTGTCTCTGGTGCTGTTTTGTTCTTCATACTTTACCTTTTTTGGCGCAGGACACGAAAGGCGGCAAAATCGGGGGAGCGTAAAAAGCTTTTTGCCAAGCCCGGCTGTACTTTTGGCCTGATGTTCATATTTTATGGCATCGTGCGTTTCCTGCTGGAATTGTTTCGTGATGACAATCCCTTTGAATATGCCTGGTGGGCAATTTACAAAGGAGCTACTGTTTCGCAGAATATCGGCATTTATATGGTAATATTTGGCCTAATTCTTATGCTGATTTTCGAAAGAATGAGAACGCAAAAGCCGAAATAACGTATAATAGTTGATAAAATACTTCATACGGGGTATAATACACTCGATACGAGGATAATATGGGTCTATACGATAGAGATTACACTCAGGCGGATTATAACTCAAAGCCCCACTATTCGCCACAGATGCATAAGAACATGCCACTGGTTACACCCGTGGTCAAGTGGTTGCTGATTATCAATGTGGCGGTATTTGTGCCATATTTTATGATAGAAAAAGTTCAAGACTTTTTTCTTGTATGGTTTCCTGTATTTCCTGCAACTATAGATACATCTCTGCAACTTTGGCGATTGATAACCTACCAGTTTTTGCATGACCCTGATGGATTTGGTCACATATTCTTTAATATGCTGGCGTTGTTTTTCTTTGGGCCGATGTTTGAGCGGCTTTGGGGCAGTAAAAAATTCCTTGTCTTTTATCTTGTTTGTGGTGCGATGGGAGGCTTGCTGTATATTTTTCTGGTTCTTACACGGTTTCTATCGATGCCATTACCTTTAATTGGTGCTTCGGGCGCGATTCTTGGTTTGATTGCTGCTGCGGCTGTGCTTTTTCCAAGAGCGAAAGTGTATGTAATGGGAATTTTTCCCGTTCCACTTATGGTGTTGGCGGTTTTTCTTGCGCTTATATCCGTTATGACTATATTTAGACGAACAGAATTTGCTAACGCAGGCGGGGAGGCAGCTCATCTAGCAGGTATGGCGGCTGGCGCTATTTATGTACTTTCAGATTCCTGGCGGCATAAATTGCAACTCAAAGCCCAAACTAAACGATGGCAAAGGAAAATGGACGAGCGACGACAATTGCGACTTGAGCTTGACCGAATTTTGCAAAAAGTCCACAATTTCGGCATACACAGCTTAAACCCGAAAGAAAGAAAAATCCTCAAAAAAGCCACTGAAGCCGAGCAAATGAAAAGCAAATAAAAATCGCTTCTGTCAGCAATCCTTTGTGCCCCGTTCTCTTTCATTTGTTATCCTGAGCGAATCGAGGAATCTGTCAATTGCATTTATTTTGTCCTTCAAATTTTCCTTTGCCTGTAGCTATGAACTTTTCTTGACAACGGCATCATTTTCCTTAACAATACACCAATACCAAACAGATAAGCAGGTTTAATTATGGCAAAGAACGTCAATTTCCAAAAAGCAGTTGATTTAATTAACCAATCGAGCAGCATCTTGCTCACTGCCCACAGCAAACCGGACGGCGATGCCTGCGGCTGTCTTGTTGCAATGTCTGAGGTTCTGACCGGTCTTGGCAAAGAGACAAAGCCGCTATTGCTGTCGACTCTGCCTCGATGGTACGAATTTCTATTCGCTGAAAGAGTTCCGATTCTCGGCCAGGATATTAACATCCAGCAGCTAACAGATGGGAAACTCGGTGATTTTGATTTGATTATGATTGTCGACACCGACAGCTTCAGCCAGTTACCTCAATTCGACAAGTTTCTAAAAAAGACCAATGCTTCCATCTTAGTGATTGACCATCACGAGACCGGCGACCACCTCGGGGCCGTTGAGCTGGTTGATAACACCGCCGCGGCGACAGGGTTGATTATATTCGATTTTTTGAGATTCGCCGGCTGGCCAATAACAGAAAAAATCGCGCAGGCGCTATTTATTGCAATATCTGCTGATACCGGCTGGTTCCAGTTCCCCAATGCCGGCAGCAGGGTCTTTAGAAGCTGTGCCGAGCTAATCGAAGCCGGTGTACATCCGAGCCTGTGCTATCATAAATTGTTTCAGAATTTCTCGCCGCAGCGGCTCAGACTAATGGCCGCAATGCTCAACACGCTTGAGCTTCATTTTAACGGCCGATTCGCAACCCAATATCTGCTCCAGCGGGATTTCCAGCAGACCGGTGCGACTTATGAAGACACTGAAAATTTAATTAACGAGTGCCAGCGGGTAAGCAGCGTTGAAGTAGCTGCTTTATTTGTGGAGCTGGCAGACGGCCGAATAAAATGCTCTTTACGAAGCAGCGGTGACATCGATGTCTGCAAAATCGCCGAGAAGTTCGATGGTGGAGGGCACAAACGGGCCGCAGGCGCACATCTGCCCGGCCCATTGGAAGATGCAAAACAGCTTATTCTTGAAGCGGTATCAGAAAAAATTGTTCATATTTAGGGACTCAATTTGTTGTCGTATCAGGTTGAGCCTTTCACTTCTCTCGAAAATAAACTCCGTGACACACCCGGCCAATGAATTAAATTTAATTGTTGGTGTACGCTCAATAATCATTTAATGCACTTTTCACGGTTGTAAACCGTTTGTTCAGTTTATTGGACGTTCCCTTATGCAGCTCAGAAATATACCTATTTAAATAAACTAGCGTGGCGAAAACACCGATTTTAGTAACATAT
>CAYWUO010000045.1:0-13989 GCA_964461285.1 uncultured Pirellulales bacterium | reverse complement strand
GCAACGGACTGAAAATCCGTGTGTCGGCGGTTCAAATCCGCCCCTGCCCATTTTCGTTTCCTCCATCCCAACCGCTGCCAAGCGGCTACTTTTATTGTCTAACTCCCTTGTTGTCAACTGTTGCCGACTCATTACATCCAGAAAAAGTCACAGTCGTTAAAAAAGGTGTCGATGTTAAGAAAAAACGCTAATGGTTCAATTCACATAATGACAGCCTAATGACTTAACAATAACTTTCGGCTTTATAAAAACACGCGGTTTTTGCCGGTTTTGAAAAAGCGGTTTTCAGAGAATAATTTCTCGAAGGTCCAAGGTGAATTTTATAAGATTATTGATGTCGTACGGAGAAAAATGTGTTTTAAGCGTGTAAATGGGAAATCTCAGATTAAACACAAACACGTGAATTCATTAGAATGTCTCTGTCTTACCGTGCTGCTCATTTCTCCCTTGAATCAGGATACCCCCTGGTGGTATAATCCCGTACTAAAACCTGGAACACAAAAAAGGAGATAACTATGACTAACAAAATTATGATACTTGTTCTAATTCTACTGGTTGGATTTATGTCTACTTCATGCTCGAAACTCACTAAGACAAGTGATGATTTTACCATCCGTACAGGTGTTAATGTCAGCCACTGGTTATCGCAAAGTGAAAAACGGGGCGAGGACCGGCGTAACTATATTACGCAACCTGATTTCGAGACAATCGCTGCCATGGGATTTGATCATGTCCGCATTCCGGTGGATGAAGAACAGATGTGGGATGCACAGGGTACAAAAGAGAGCGAAGCATTCGAACTGCTGCACAATGCCATTAAGTGGGCGTTTCAGGCAAAGTTGCGGGTTATCGTGGATCTACACATCATCAGGTCACATTACTTTCTCCTGGACTCCAATCCTTTATGGACCGATCCGGCAGAGCAGGACAAGCTGGTCAATTTGTGGATGCAACTTTCCGAGGTGTTGAGCCCATATCCTAATAATAAGCTTGCATATGAAATTTTGAATGAAGCAGTGGCTGACGATCCGGAAGATTGGAACAAATTAATTGCAAAGGTCACCGCTGCCATCCGCATAAAAGAACCTGCCCGTACAATTGTCGTGGGGTCAAACAGATGGCAAATTGCTGATACATTCCCGGATTTGAAGATTCCGGAAAATGACCGTCATATTATTCTCAGTTTTCATTTTTACACGCCATTGCCTATCACGCACCATAAAGCACCTTGGGCAGCTATTGCGGAGTATTCCGGTCCGGTCAATTATCCCGGACAGGCCATCAAACCGGAAGATATGAAAGGTCTTTCAACCAAGGCCATTGAGGCCGTTGAAGAGGCCAACGGATATTTTAACAAAGGCGTACTCAAAAATGTTATGGCACCGGCTATTAAAGTGGCTAAGAAGAAAAACCTGCCGCTGTATTGTGGTGAATTCGGCGTTTATCCGACGATTGAAAACGAAATCCGGTTAAATTGGTACAGAGATGTTTGCGAAATTTTTAAGCGCAACAACATTGCCTATTGCCACTGGTGCTATAAAGGTGACTTCCCGGTTGTGGATGAAAACAGTAAACCCGATACACCCCTTGTTTCAATTTTGACTGCGAAATAAGATTGAACAGTGTGTCTATTTATGACGCAACGTACCGAATCAGCACGTATGTGGTAGTACAACGATGTGATCGTCTGCAGTGGCGGGCCTACACCCTTGTCTATTTTGAAAAGCATGCTTTTTTATGGACTATAAAAAATCTTTTCGTTTATAACTGGCTTGTTAAAAACAGCTTGTGAACAATATTGCAAATTGGCGAATCGTGCAATTGGCAAATTAACAACATATTTGCTGCAGATTTATAACAGCAACTCATAAGTCCTTATTTAAACTATGCAGCAAAAGCTCCTTTCAAAATGCCGAAAATCAGACGCCCTTCTTTCCCGAATAGAAAGCGGAAATAATTATGAAAAAATACACTTGTAGTCTTGAAGAAAATCCTGCAAGATTAGCTTTATAAAAAAGTGACATCTGAAATACATAGGTGATATTTAATGAAGAACACAGTTATTCTGTTTTGGTGCTTTGTATGCCTGGCTTTGGCTTTTCTCTTCGGTTGCGAAAAGAAAGGTGCTGATGAGCCGGAAATAGTATTGAAGTTAGGCCATAGTCTTGACACAACTCATCCAGTACACAAGGGGATGGTGTATATGGCCGAGAAAGTCAAAGAAAAGTCATCCGGCCGTATGAAGGTCGAAATCTTTCCGAGCGAACAGCTGGGCACCGAAAAGGAATGTATAGAAGCGCTTCAACTCGGCTATATGGCGGTGACCAAGACGGCGACCGCCGTAATGGAGGGTTTTGTGCCCCGAATGAAAATATTTGGCATTCCTTATCTTTTCAGAGACTCCGAGCACTACTGGAAGGTGGTAAAAGGCCCTATTGGCAAGCAGCTCCTTTTAGCAGGTCAAAGCAAGGGCCTGCGTGGTTTGTGCTTCTATGACGCGGGGGCGAGAAGTTTTTATGCAAAAAAAGAAATCAAAAGCCCCGAGGATTTGAAAGGTATGAAAATCCGCGTTATGAAAAGCATAATGTCTATGAAGATGGTCGAAGCTATGGGCGGTTCCCCAACGCCAATCGCATGGGGCGAGCTTTATACTTCGCTTGACCAGGGCGTTGTTGACGCAGCGGAAAATAATCCACCGTCGTTTCGCTCCTCTCGGCATTACGAGGTGTGTAACTATTATATTCTCGACGAACACACACGACTGCCCGACATACTGATAATCAGCACAAGGGTCTGGGAAAGTTTGACGCCTGAGTTTCAAAAAATCCTGCAGGAAGCCGTTGATGAATCAGTCGAATACCAGCGTAAGATATGGGCCGAAGCCGAAAAAAGCGATATGGAAATAGTTAAAGCAGCCGGCGTTCAGGTCAGCTATCCGGACAAAAGACCCTTCCAGGCCTCGGTCAGAAGTATATGGGAAGAGTTCAATGGCACGGAAATTGGTGAATTAATAAAGCAAATTCAGGAGGTAAAGTAGCTGTGTTTAGAACAATAAAAAAGGTACTGGACCACTCGCTCGAATTGCTCGTTATGGTGGTCGTAGTCGTACTTGTCGTGGATGTCCTCTGGCAAGTCTTTACCCGTTTTATCCTGAAGGACCCCAGCACCTGGTCGGAAGAGTTGGCGGTATTTATGCTCATCTGGGTCTCGCTTCTCGGTGCTGCCGTCGCCTTAAACCGCGGTGCTCATCTGGGAATCGACTACTTCGTGGGCAAGTTACCGCCGCGGAAAAGGCTGTACACGGAGATTTTTGCTTTTCTCTGCGTAGCATTATTCAGTTTCACCGTGATGGTTCTCGGAGGAATCGAGCTGGTAACAAGCACGCTAAGACTGGAGCAGTTATCACCGGCCCTTGGTGTTCGGGTTGGTTATGTTTACCTGGCGATACCCATCAGCGGATTCTTTCTTGTCCTGTATTCGGTTATCGGCCTGGTCGAGAGACTTACCGCACTGGTCAAAGGCACCCTGGTCTCACAGTCGCAAACTTCGCATGTAGAGGAAGGTATCGATTGAGAACTACCGAAACTGTAATCGCGAGCTTATTAGGTTCAAGGATTATGAAAGGATATTAGAGTGGACCTGCCTATAATAGTATTGGTTGTGAGTTTCGTAATACTGCTTCTTTTAAATGTGCCTGTAGCGTTCAGTATGGGTATCTCAACGGTGCTGGCATTTCTGGCTATGGGAGATTTACCGGCCTTCGTGGCCGTGGCACACAAGATAGCTACGGGAATCGACAGCTTCGCCTTGTTGGCGATACCATTTTTCGTCTTATCAGGCATTTTGATGGGTCATGGCGGCATCGCTCGCAGGCTGATTGATTTTGCCAACGCGCTGGTCGGCCGCTTCCGCGGAGGACTGGCTTTCGTAAACGTACTGACCTGCATGCTCTTTGGCGCGATATCCGGCTCAGCCACCGCGGCGGTCTCGGGAGTCGGTGGATTTATGGTCCCGATTATGAATAAGATGGGCTACGATAGAGATTTCAATGCATCCGTGACTATAACAGCAGCGACTACAGGTCTTTTGATTCCACCGAGTAACGTTATGATTGTCTATTCACTGGCGACAGGCGGTATTGTCTCAATTGCAGCGATATTTATGGCCGGTTTTTTACCCGGCTTTCTAATGGGCTTGGCGCTGATTCTCGTCAGCGCAGTCATATCCATCATACATAACTATGGCAAAGGAGAAACCGTTGCCCTCAAAGAGGGCATACTAAGGTTCTTCAAAGCGATACCGCCGCTGCTTATGGTTATCATCGTTATCGGCGGAATACTTCTGGGCTGGTTCACACCCACCGAGGCCTCGGCAGTTGCGGTTCTTTACTCATTTTTCCTTGCGGTTATCATATATCGCGAGGTGAAAATCAAAGATATTCCTAATATATTGCTTCAGTGTGGTGTTACCACATCGGTTGTTTTCCTGCTCATCGGAACAAGCATGGCAATGTCCTGGGTCCTTGCATCAGAAAACATTCCCCAGGATATCAGTGCGGCCTTACTAAACACCACAAGCAATAAAATTCTCCTTTTGCTGATGATTAATGCTATTCTGCTGGTGGTCGGGACATTTATGGATATGACCCCCGCCATTCTCATCTTCACTCCTATCTTTTTACCTATAGTTGAGAAACTTGGCATACACCCCCTGCATTTCGGCATCATTATCATAATGAATTTGTGTATAGGTCTGTGCACTCCGCCGGTCGGGACAGCTCTTTTCCTCGGCTGCGGTATAGCCGATACCACAGTAACCAAGGTAATGCGTCATATTCTGCCCTTTTTTGTCGCAATGATAATTACGGTCTTAATCTGTACCTTCGTGCCGCAAATATCCATGTGGCTCCCGGACATACTCGGATTTGTTAAGTAGATATAGCCCATAGAAAAAACCAGGCATGATTGACTGCCCCATCAGCCGGCACGGGCTATTGGCAAATCCCGTTGGAAAGCTCCCTTCTTTTCGATACTCAATTCTCGACGGGAATCGAGTATCCGGCGTCGAGCTATTTTTCTAACCGGATAAATATGGCTTGACGACTCGCAGCACAGATAATACATTTATCCTTTCGTTTTATCGTTTTTTTCAGAAATTATACAAATGAAAGAAGCTATCGCAAAAGCTGGTGCATTGATTGAGGCGATGGAGTACATCCGCGTTTTTCGCGGTCGGATTGTAGTCGTAAAACTCGGCGGAAGCGTCATTGAAGATACCTGTCTGCAAAAGAAGCTCCTAACTGATATTGCCTTTATGTCAACCGTGGGAATGCTGCCTGTTATCGTCCACGGCGGCGGAAAGGCAATAACAAAGGCAATGAACGAGGCCGGACTCGAGCCGGTCTGGATAAAGGGCCGCAGATATACCGATGAGAGAACGCTCACCATAGCAGAGCATACGCTCACGCATAAAATAAATACGCCCATCTGCGAGATGCTGGCGGAGTTGGATTGCAAGCCGATGGGATTGCATTCGCTCAGTAGTTGTGTGCTGTTTGCGGAAACTCTGAGACTGGCCGGTGAAAACGGCAGAAAGATTGACCTCGGCATGGTCGGCAGAGTAACTAATGTAAATGCCGATTTATTAAAGACCCTCTGTGCCGACGGGACGATACCGGTTATTGCATCGATAGCCAGAGACAAAGCTGGCGGCAAGCTCAATGTCAACGCCGATAGTGTCGCCGGTAAGGTCGCCGCAGAAGTAACCGCTGAAAAACTTGTTGTTGTAAGCGATACACATGGGATACTGGCTGACATCAAAGACCCTGGCAGCACAATCTCCAGTCTGGATGAGGCACGCATTAAAGAGATGATTGAATCCGGAATTATAACCGATGCGATGTTCCCGAAGGTCGAGGCCTGCATAACCGCGCTTGATGGCGGTGTCAAAAAAGCACATATTATCGATGGCCGAATACCGCATTCGCTGCTGCTGGAGATTTATACGGATAAAGGTATAGGGACGCAAATAATTAGAAACTAAAAAAACTTCAATAGCTTCCTGCTAAATCAGGAACAAAATTTACGAGATACGAATTATGACTACAGACGAAACAATCGAATTGTTTGACAAATACGTTATTGGCAATTACAGCCGGCTGCCGCGGGTAATCGTCAAAGGCAGGGGCTGCTATTTATATGACGCCAACGGCAACGAGATACTGGATATGTTCCCCGGCTGGGCCGTTAGTGCCATAGGTCACTGCCACCCGAAGGTGGTCGAGGCGATTCGCAAACAGGCGGGCGAGCTTTTGCATATCGATAATACCTTTTACTCCGAGCCGCAGGGCGAATTAGCGAAACTATTGAGTGAGCGGGCATTCGGTGGCAAGTGCTTCTTCTGCAACAGCGGTGCTGAGGCCAACGAGGCGGCACTGAAACTGGCGCGTTTGCATACATCGGAAGGAAAATATAAATTCATCACGGCTGAAGGCAGCTTCCACGGCCGGACTTTTGCTACGATGACGGCAACCGCTCAGCCGAAACATCACGAGGGCCTCTTGCCGCTGCTGCCGGGCTTTATCTATGTGCCGTTCAATGATATTGGCGCACTGGAATCGGCTTTTAGCGATGAAGTAGCGGCGGTTATGGTCGAGCCGATTCAGGGCGAGGGTGGAATCAATTTAGCCACAAATGAATATTTGCAGGCGCTCCGCCGGCTCTGCGATGAAAATGGAGCGTTAATGATTCTTGATGAGGTCCAAACGGGAGTTGGAAGAACCGGCAAATGGTTCGC
Source organism: uncultured Pirellulales bacterium (assembly GCA_964461285.1). Taxonomy (GTDB): domain Bacteria; phylum Planctomycetota; class Phycisphaerae; order Sedimentisphaerales; family Anaerobacaceae; genus CAZBWE01. The sequence continues at coordinate 7,194 of CAYWUO010000045.1, read as the reverse complement.
ATACCAGCATTTCGACGTCGAGCCGGATATTATGACAATGGCAAAGGCCCTCGGCGGCGGCGTTGCAATAGGCGCTATGATGGCTAAAGAAAAAGTTGCAGCTTCCCTTGTCCCCGGCAAGCACGCTACGACGTTTGGCGGCAATGCCCTGGTCTGCGCAGCGGCTGTAGCGGTTATTGAGGCAATAGAGCAGGAGAAACTGCTGGAAAATGCTGCATTGCTTGGCCAATACACTATGGATAAACTCGAGCAGCTAAAGCAAAAGCACAATATTATAGATAGTGTTCGCGGTATTGGTTTTATGATAGGGGTTCAATTAACCGGGCCTGGCGCGGAAATAGTTAATAAATGCCTGGAGAACGGCCTGCGTATCAACTGCACACAAGGCACTGTCCTGCGGTTTATGCCTCCGATGATTGTAAATAAAAGCCAAATCGACCAGGCCGTTGATATTCTTGATAAAGTTTTAACTGAAAGGAAATAGCCACAAAGCGCAGATGTTTTTATGTGTCATTCCTGCGAAAGCAGGAATCCACTTTTTATTTTCTCCGTGACCTCTGTGTTCTCTGTGGCCAAAAAATATATAACTTAAAATCTTAGTGCCTTGGTGTCTTTGTGGCAGGAATTAAAAAAATGAAAGATTTTCTTTCCATATATGATTGTTCCACGGAGTTTCTTAAAGAGCTACTGCGTATAAGTAAGGGACTTAAGAACTTATATGGTGCAGGCGGCGATGATTTATGCCTGACGGGAAAAGTCCTTGCAATGCTCTTCGAGAAGCCGAGTCTGCGAACTCGGATTAGTTTCCATGTTGCTATGACAGACCTCGGCGGAAGTGCTATTTATGTCAAGCCCGAGGATATCGGCGGTATCGGCAAGCGCGAGCCGATTAAGGATATGGCAAGGGTCCTGAGCCGGTACGTTGACGGTATAATGGCGCGGACCTTCGAGCACAGCGCTGTCACCGAATTAGCCGAATTTGCAACCGTACCGGTCATAAACGCCCTTACTGACTTCTCGCATCCCTGCCAGGCAATGGCTGATGTCCTAACCATTCAGGAGCATTGTGGGCGAGTGGAAGATGTGAAACTTGCCTTTATCGGGGATGGCAACAACGTGGCCCGCTCGCTGGCCTTGGCATCGGCGAAGCTGGGTATGAAAATGATTATCGCTTCTCCCGCAGGTTACGAACTCGATGCCGAATCAATTGATAAGGCAAACCAGATATTAGCCGATAGCGTTGAGCAGACCAACGACCCCGAGGCCGCTGTCGATGGTGCTGATATTATTTATACCGACACCTGGGTCAGTATGGGACAGGAGGATGAACAGCAAAAGCGGCGTGAAGACTTCGAGGGCTTTCAGGTCAATGACGAGTTAGTCGAATCTGCGAAAGATGACGTTAAGATTATGCACTGTTTGCCCGCTCATCACGGCTCAGAAATCACCGATGATGTTTTCGAGTCACCAAATTCGATTATCTTCGACCAGTCCGAGAACCGCCTCCACTTCCAGCGTGCCCTGCTAAAAAAACTAATGAGTTAAATTTATGAAGTCCTTCATAGTTGAATTGTGGTCAATAATATTTAAGTGGTTGAGGTTCGTATCTCTGTTTCAACTGATACGAGCTCTATTTCCGAAAACAAGAGGAAAACACGGTTTTGTAGATATCTGGGTTTTGGGCAATTTGATTTTTTCGCTCCTGTGTCTAACATTCTTATCAACCCCACAAGTTCACTGGTGGGAGATTACAATACTATGCTATGCAGGAGTTCGTATTTTCGAAGTCGTAATATATCAAATCAATGTTCTACTATTTGACGCATATAGAGCAAAAAGAGTAGGTAAAGATTATGCCGTCGGTGGTTTTAGAAGAATCGTTATACTTCTTCTTCATAACTATATTGAGGTACTTTGTTGGTTTGCCTTGTTCTACCGCAATCTTGCCTTTCTGTTTGATAGTAAATATATTTCACTTGATTCTCTTGGTGGGTCTTTATATTTCAGCTTGGTGACAATGTCTACGTTAGGATATGGCGATATTATTACTAAAGATAGAGCAGGTTTGTTTCTCGTCTTTACGCAAACTTCAATTGGGCTATTTATGGCTTTATTGATACTTGCAAGGTTTATTTCACTAATACCAGAACCAAAGACTCTTGACGAGCTTGAGAAACAGTGAATTTTTATTATTTAATAATGGACGACGAATATTTACCAGACTATATCAAAGAAAACTACGAAGTCTTCGACAGATTCACGTTTGATTATCTGTTCAAAAGACTTTTAGTAGATGGTTATGTTCACGAAGATGCAAAAGACATAATACTGTATAACTGCGCACTAAGTACGTTAGTAACGCAAGAGAGAATAGACAATGAATATTATTTGGATATCTCGGTGAGCGACGGAATGGCCCCTGATCTTCTGGATATGTATAGAGAGGAATTCAATAAAGCTGTATTTAACAAAAATTAAAGTGATATATTTTCTATTTCTGTGTTCCTTGTGAACAGCTTTTCCGTGCAATCTGCGCAATCCGCGGTTAAAATAGTCCGTGTATATTCGTGTTAATTTGTACCATAGGTATTCGTGGCTAAAATAAAAAAATATAAATCCAAAATCTTAGTGTCTTTGTGCCTTCGTGGCTAAAAAAATAAACAAAATTCTCTGTGTCCTCTGCTTGTCCCGCCAAAGCCTTTAGGCGACGGCGGATGAACTCTGTGGTGAAAAAAGTGAAAAGAATTCTCGTTGCAACGACTAATCCCGGCAAAATCGCTGAAATTCGGGCTATGCTGGATTTTGATGTCGAGTGGTCAGGGCTCTCCGATTTCCCGAATGTCTCTGAAATCGCAGAGGATGGCCGTACCTTTGCGGAAAATGCCCGCAAAAAGGCACTCGGCTACGCTAAGCAGACCGGCCTGTGGACAATCACCGATGACTCAGGCCTGGTTATCGACGCCCTTGGAGGCGACCCGGGAGTCAAATCTGCAAGGTTCAGCAATGAACAGAGCCGCGACAGTAATGGAGCGGGTCGAAATAGAACACTCCTTGACCATAAGAATATGGCTAAAGCATTAAAACTGCTTGAGGGTGTGCCGAAAGAGGAAAAGACTGCAAGGTTTGTCTGCTGTCTGTGTCTTGCTGGTCCCGAAAAAGTCTTGGCTGAGACCGAGGGGATTCTGGAGGGCATTATTACCAACAAAGAAATCGGCAGTAACGGATTCGGCTATGACCCGATATTTTTCGTGCCGAAACTGGGTAAAACCGTCGCTCAATTGACCCGCGAGGAGAAAAATGCCATCTCCCATCGCGGCAACGCTATCCGGCAGCTAAAACATTCTCTTGGGCAGCTCATAGGGGCAAAGTAGCAGGGCAGCGGGCAATTTTATCAGCACCTTAAAAATCGGCCAAATGTATCATATCTTCTGGCTTCGCAAGGATTTATTGGAGTAAAGGTTATGGGAAAAAGCACGAAATTTAAAACTTATATTGCAATAAGGGCTGATTTTATGTATAATTAAGTATTACCTTCATTATAGAAGGGGTGTTAAACAACACAAAAAGCAAAAAATAATGGAACACAAGACAGGTTTTTAGCATCTCATTACAGATAGACAATAGATAAGCATTTTATTAAACGAAGGAGTACTACTGTGTATAAACGAAGAGGTTTCACCTTGGTGGAGCTTTTAGTCGTAATTGCTATTATTGCGGTATTAATGGCGATATTGATGCCGGCATTAAAGGGGGCCAGGGAGCAGGGCAAACGTGCTGTCTGTCTTAACAACCTGAGGCAGCTGACACTCGCATGGATTTTGTACGCAGAGGCCAATAACGGCAGGATCCCATACAGCGATGTAGGCTTCACCCTTGGTGTGACTCGCTGGTGGGTAAACTGGCCCGGAGCCACATCCGACCCCGTAGACGACTTCACGATGGAAGAATGGCACAATGCTATCAAAGCTGGACAGATGTACAAATACTGTAAAAACGTAAAACTTTACAGATGCCCGAATGCTCCGAAGCGATACGGCCTGTCGTACGCCATAGTCGATTCGATGAACGGTTATTGTGACTGGGGTGACTATCCTGACTATGAAAAGCTAAAAATCACACTTATAAATCAAATTCGAAGAACCTCTGAAAGGATAGTCTTTCTTGATGAAAGTCCGCCGAGTCCAGGCACCTGGGGTATTAAGTATACGAAGGAAGCCTGGTGGGACCCGCCACCGAAGCTGCACAGCAAAGGGACGACCTTTTCTTTCGTGGATGGACACAGTGAATTCTGGAAATGGAAAGACCCGCGTACATCAAAGTCCGTCTGGACCGCCACTCAACCCGATGAAATCGCTCATGATAATGACGAGCCGGGTAACGAAGATTTACACAAGGTGCAAAGAGCTGTCTGGGGAGGCCTGGGATATCCGCCAAGTCCGTCACCTTATTAACAAAGAAAAAAGTGGTTTTATTGAGAAAGTCGCTGCAGGCAATTATTGCCTGCAGCCGCTCATATACAGTTCATTTCGCCGTAAGCTGTGGCCAAGTCCGCTAAATATTTTCGCGAAAATCGCCGATAAGGATTTCGTAATAACTTGATTTTCAATATCCTTTTAAGCATCAAGCCCTGATATTGGGATTTTTTGTCAACCACTTAGTCCGTGGCTTAAAATATGGCAAAATCGAGTTCACCAAAAACAAAATCGCTGGTAGTAGTCGAATCGCCTGCAAAGGCAAAGACTATAAACAAATATCTCGGCCCGGGATTTGAAGTCAAGTCATCGATGGGGCACGTGCGGGATTTACCCCCGAAAAAATTCGGCGTGGACATAGAAAACGATTTTGAGCCGACCTACGAAATAATGTCAGGCAAAAAACGCACTATAACATCCCTCAAGGCATCGGCAAAAAATTGCGATAAACTCTACCTCGCCACCGATCTCGACAGAGAGGGAGAGGCGATTGCGTGGCATCTTTCGCAATTGCTGGGAGTGCCGAGGGAGAAGACGTACCGGGTGATATTCAATGCGATAACGAAATCGGCTATAAAAGATGCCTTCGCCGAGCCGGGCAGAATCAATGTCGATAAAGTCATGGCGCAGCAGGCGAGGCGGATACTCGACAGGATCGTCGGGTACCAGATAAGCCCGCTACTGTGGAAAAAGGTCGCCCGGGGGCTGTCGGCAGGCAGAGTGCAGTCGGTGGCGGTGAAGATAATTGTCCAAAGAGAGAGGGAAATCCGCAAATTCAAAGAAAAAGAGTACTGGCTAATACCAGCAGTCTTTACGACGGACTTATCCGGGAAATCGGGAGGTGGAGGGGCGGAAGGGATTAAAGGTGGGGGTGAAGGTCTCACTGATGGGCAGGCAGATGGAGGGGCGGAAGGGATTAAGAGTGGGGGTGGAGGTCTCACCGGTGGGCAGGCAGATGGAGAGGCGGCTGGGATTAAGGGTGGGGGTGGAGGTCTCACCGGTGGGCAGGCGGATGGAAGGGCGGCGGGGATTGATAGCGGGGCCGGAGGTCTCACCGGTGGGCAGGCAGATGGAGGGGCGGAAGGGATTCAGGGTGGGGGTGGAGGTTTTGGCGATGGTCGGTCCGTGCACTTAGAATATCATCAGGAATGGCTCGAATTTATTACGCCAAAATCAGAGGGTGAAAACCCCCCTACCATCGCAGAACAGAATAAATGGCTCGCCAAACATAACGCCTTCAAGGCACAACTCCTTAAAATCGACGATAAGAAGTTCGAGGTATCCAATAAAGAACAGGCAGAGAAGATATTCGGCGCACTAAAAGATGCAGAATTCAAAATCACCGATATACAAAAGAAAGAATCAGTTTCCCGGCCAACAGCACCATTTATAACATCGACCCTTCAGCAAATGGCTGCCAATCGGCTCGGCTTTACGGCCAAGAGGACTATGATAGTCGCCCAGCAGCTCTACGAGGGTATCGACCTGGGCTCGATGGGCTCCTTAGGGCTTATTACGTATATGAGAACGGACAGCACGCACCTATCGAACGAAGCTGTCGCAGATGTTCGAAATTATATCAAAAATCACCTCGGCGACGATTATCTGCCGAGTCAAGCCAATATCTACGCCTCCAAGAAGACGGCGCAGCAGGCACACGAAGCCGTCCGCCCTACCGATACGGACCTGACGCCGGTTGATATAAAGTCGTTCCTTAGCAATGAGCAGTTCAAGCTCTATGACCTTATCTGGCGGCGTTTCGTAGCCAGCCAGATGAACCCGGCGAAGTGGGATGTTACGAATCTGAATATCACGGCTGAAACATCGGTCGGTAAATGCCTGTATAAGACGAGCGGAAGGGTATTGGTCTTTGACGGCTTTACGAAAATCTGGCCTATTACGTCGAACGAACAGCAGTTGCCTTCGATGAAGGTCGGCCAGGCATTGGCGGCGATAGATATTAAGCCGGAGCAGCATTTCACGAAGCCCCCTGCCCGATATACGGAGGGGTCATTAGTAAAAACGCTCGAAAAAGAAGGCATCGGCCGGCCGAGCACATACGCTACGATTATAAGCACTATCCAGGGGCGGGGATATGTCGAGCAGAAAGAGAAAAAGTTCTTCGCAACGAACCTCGGCGAAGTGGTAACGGATAAGCTCAATGATTACTTTCCGAAAATAATGGATATTGCCTTTACCAGCTTTATGGAGGAGCAGTTAGACAAGATTGAAGAGCAGCACCTCGACTGGCTGGGAGTTTTGAAAGATTTCTACGGGCCTTTCAAGCAGAACCTCGAGACCGCAGCAGCGAAGATGGAACGCACCAAGCCAGAGCCGAGCGAATATAAATGTCCGAAGTGCGGGCAGCAGCTTCTATACCGGCTCGGCAAAACGGGGAGGTTCCTTGGCTGTTCGGGCTATCCGGATTGTGCATTTACCAATCCCTGTGACGAAGAAGGAAAAATTGTCGAGGAAAAGGTGAGCGAGCATAAATGCCCGAAATGCGGCAAGCCGATGGTCGAGAAGCGCGGCAGATTCGGGCCGTTCTTAGGATGCAGCGGGTATCCGGAATGCAAGACGATTCTCAATTTAGATAAGGAAGGTAATGTCCTTCCGCCGAAACCGCCGCCGGAGCCGACGGGAATAAAATGCTATAAGTGCAAAGAAGGTCTTTTGGTAATCAGGCAGAGCAAGAAAGGGCCATTCCTCGGCTGCAGCAGGT
>CAYWUO010000044.1:0-13993 GCA_964461285.1 uncultured Pirellulales bacterium | reverse complement strand
AGCCAAGACATCCAAGACAGATGTTTATTGGCAGAAAATATTGTAATGTCTCGAAGTATGTGAAGTGCGGCAGAAATAGATATGCAGCAAAGCAGGCATAAATTCCTGCTGCTATGATAAATTTGGGTACACCGCCGAGATTTTTAATCGTTGAAAGCATAGCTAATAGTATGAGGTTAAAAGTTTAAAGCCAGTAAGTTTTTCAGCTTTTAAGAATTACTTTTCCACCGTCAGGTGTCCTCCGTAAGGAGTCCCTGGGACTGTGGGCTGTGCCGGTGGTGACTCTGCCGATTTTGTAGACCTTTTCGCCGTATCTCTCCATTTTTCTGGCAATTGAATTAGCGAAGTCTTCAGCCACTATCAGCACGAAACCAATTCCCATATTAAAGACCCTGTACATTTCTTCTTCTTCAACCGGCCCTGTCTTTTGCAGGAATGTAAATATCTTGTGTTTTGGCCAGCTTTCTTTTTTTATAACCGCATTGCAGTTTTTCGGCAGTACTCGCGGAATGTTTCCCGCCAGCCCGCCGCCGGTTATATGGGCCATACCATGAATGATTTTTTTGACTTTATACTGGCTCAATAGCTTCACTACAGGGCGAACATAAATCCGCGTCGGTTCGAGCAGAACGTCGCCAAGCATAGCTCCACCGAGCTCATTGATTTTATCGGTTATCTTCAGACTTTTCTGTTTGAAGCAGATATTTCGGGCAAGTGTATAGCCGTTCGAGTGCAGCCCGCTTGAGGCCAGGCCTAAAATTACGTCACCTGCCCTTACATTGTTTGTCGTAATGATTTTTTTGCGTTCAACCACACCAACTGCAAAGCCTGCCATATCGAAGTCGCCTTTGGCGTATGTATCCGGCATCTCGGCGGTCTCTCCGCCGATTAGAGCGCAGTCGGCCTGCCGGCAGCCAGCCGCGACGCCTTTTACGAGCTCAGATGTTATTTTCGGGTCGAGCTTGTGTACCGCAAGGTAGTCGAGAAAAAATAGCGGCTCAGCGCCCTGTACGAGCATATCGTTGACGTTCATAGCAACAAGGTCGATGCCGACGGTGTCGTACTTTTTCATCTTGCTGGCGAGCTGCACCTTGCTGCCCACGCCGTCTGTACAGGCAACGAGGACGGGACTTTTATAGTTTTTCGCAAACAGCCGCTCGTCGTAGTCCAGCCGAAACATCCCTGCAAAGGCATTTTTCGATTCGATTACCCTTGGCCCGAAGGTGCTGGCAACGGCAGAGTAGATTTCTTCGACCATCTGCTCCCCGGCATCGATACTGATCCCCGCCTGTTTATACGTAATATATTTACTCATTTGCTCTCGTTAAGTGTCGGTTTCGTCAAACATATTCATCTGGTATCTTTCCAAATCGTATTTTCTAGGTGTTGCGTCAACTGGGATAGGGTATTTACCCGTCCAGCAGGCGTTGCAGTAATGGTCAGCGGCAAGTGCTGCACAGCCGAGCATACCTTCCAGTGACAGATAACCGATACTATCGACCTCAAGAAAGTCTTTAATTTGTTCGAGGTTTCGGTCATTCGCCAGCAGCTCTTCTTTGGTTGGAAAGTCCACGCCGTAAAAACAAGGGAACCTGAGTGGCGGACAGCTTACCCGCATATGTATTTCTTCGGCGCCGGCTTCTCGCAGCGTTCTAATCTTGCCTCTGGTAGTTGTGCCCCGTACGATGGAATCATCTACGACGACTACGCGTTTTCCGGCGACGACTTCTTTCACTATTGCCAGCTTGAGCTTGACCTGCAACTCTCTTGATTTCTGCTCCGGAGAGATAAATGTCCTGCCTATATAGTGGCTTCTGACCATTCCCATATCGAAAGGTATCTTGCTCTGCTCTGCATAGCCGATTGCTGCCGACGTCCCCGAGTCTGGCACCGGTATGACGACGTCTGCATCGGTTGGATGTTCTATTGCCAGTTGCCTTCCGAGTTTTTTCCTGAACTCGTGTACATTTTCGCCGAAGAAGCGGGAGTTTTGCTTGGCGAAATAGATATGCTCGAAGATGCAGTGAGCCGGCGTAACAGTACCCGGCTCGACGAAAAATCTGCTGGATAGACCGTTTTTATCCAGACGAACTATTTCGCCGGGTTCGACCTCACGAATTAACTTTGCTTTTATAGTGTCGAAAGCACAGCTCTCGCTGGCGACAACATAGCTGCCGTTTTCTGTTTGCCCGATGCACAAAGGCCGAAAGCCGTATGGGTCACGGGCCGCTTCAATGCCGTCGGCGAATAAAAACAACAGGCAATATGCCCCCTGCAAATGGTTCAATACATGTGCTGTATGGTCCGGCTTGCTGATATGTGTCGGCTTTGCGAGCAGGTGGATAATTATTTCCGTATCGCTCGTCGATTTGAATATACTTCCATAGGCCTCGTATTCGTCTCGCAGAAGCGTTGCATTTATGAGATTTCCGTTATGCGCCACCGCCACCTGCCCGCGGGAGAACTCTGCCAGGAGCGGCTGGCTGTTTGCGGCTTTACTGGCGCCGCTCGTCGAATACCGCACATGGCCGATTGCTATCGGGTTGCGAAGCTTCTCTAAAATGCCTGAGCCGCTGCGGAAGACCCTGCTCACTGTACCCATACCGGTATAGCACTGGATAGATTCTCCGTCGCTCGTGGCTATTCCTGCTGATTCCTGTCCGCGGTGCTGTAGACTATGCAGGCCGAAGTAGGTTTTTTCAACCGCTTGCGGGTCGCCAAAAATACCGAAAAGACCACAGCTTTCCTTTATTTCGTTCAAAGCTAAGTAGCCCTGTTAAAATATTGATATCCTTGTTCCGGGCCTAAGGTGAAGTTTATCATTTGCACTTGCATTTTTCAAGCTAATCTCCAGAGTATTATTTGAGCCCTCAATCAGGAAAAGCTCACCCTCCTGGCTCCGGATACATAAATTCAGGTATTCGTCGGACCTTTCCCTCGGAATCGACGCAGGCAAGGATACTTGTACCTTCAGCCAAGACCATGCTGTTATCTTCACGGGTAAGTTTATAGCTGTGCTCGACCTTGCTGGCGGTTACGCCGGTACAGCTTGTTTGCAATTCCAGTTTTTCGTCATAGAGAGCGGGCCTGCGGTATTTTATATTCAGTTCAGCTACGACAAAGAACACACCTGTTTTTTCGAGGTCTTTATATGCCAGGCCGTTAGCCCGCAAAAGCTCGGTTCTGCCCATCTCGAACCACACCGGATATACGCTGTGATGCACTACGCCTGCCTTGTCGGTTTCCGCGTATCGCGGCACGATAGTTATCGTATGGCTTTGTACTGTTGTTCGCCCGGGAAAATCCATAATTACCTTGTGCTAAAAGTATCACAAATCAGACCGTAATATCGGAATTTTATCATTTAAGTGTAGTTATTACAAATAGTTCCTCGTTTTGTATTGTGTAAAAAATGTAGCAAATGCAGGAAATACCTTGACGGATTCGTCTTTTCGTGAAATAATCGTTCCTTTATCTTAAAATGTCTTGATAACGTTAATCCGCGAAAGGACGAATTATGAAAACTAATCATGTAAGCTTAAAAATTCTGACTTGTCTTTTAATAATCTGTGCAACGTGTGGCTTGTCCTGCCGGCGTAAGGTACCTGAAGCCGATGTCAATCAACCAGCACCAGCGCCGGAAGAAACCAGACCTGAAGAAATAACAGTCGAGGCCGATGTTCCTGAAACAAAACCGGATAGCACAGCCGTTATCGTTAATGGCGTTAAGATTACAGAGGGCGAAATAGATGAAATGATAGCGCCGCAGCTCGTTGCAATGGCAAAACAGTCTCAAAATCGACCGCCGGAATTTATGGAGCAGATGAAAAAAATGCTCAGACAGCAGGCTATGGAGAGAATGATTGTCGAACGGTTAATGGACGCCAAGGCAAAGCAGGCCAATATAACAGTTACTGACCAGGAGGTTATGAGCCAGATTGGTGAAATAGCATCCAAGCAGAGTCCGCCGCTATCTGTGGAGGGTTTCAAGGAAAAAATGGAAGGACTCGGCCGGGATTTCGACCAGATAAAACAGCAAGTCCAAAAAGCGATGCTCTATCACAAACTTACGGAAACTGAATTTTCAAGTGGGATAAATATTACAGAAGACGATGCAAAAACCTATTATGACGAGAATCCAAATCAGTACGAACAGACCGAGAGGGTCAAAGCAAGCCATATTCTCATAAAAACCGACACCACCGACCCTAACGCCGACCCTAACCAGGCCGAAGTAAAAGCCAGAGCAAAAGCAGAGGAGCTGCTTAAACAAATCAAAGCAGGTGCTGATTTTGCCGAGTTGGCCAAAGCCAATTCCGCCTGTCCCTCGTCGGAAAGAGGCGGTGATTTGGGTTTCTTCACCAGAGGACAGATGGTACCGCCTTTTGAAGAAGCCGCTTTCGCACTGGAGGTCGGACAGGTCAGCGACGTTGTCCAGACCCGATTCGGATACCACATAATAAAGGTTGTTGACCACAGAGACGCAGAGACCAGAACATTTGAGCAGTCTAAAGACCAAATAATACAAATGCTGAAGCAGAGAAAGCAGCGTGAATCGGCTGGACAGTTTATCGAATCAATCAAGGCCCAGGCTGACATTGTTTATCCGCCCGGCAAGGAGCCCCAAAGGATGATGCCTCCGCCGCGACCGATGACGCCGCCTCAGCCGGTAAAGCCTGTTGAGCCACAGGATAACGCTGACATTGAATAATAGCCGATGCGCTAAACTTTTTATGCGTGCCCTATTTTAACAGCGTTGCCGGGTCAAGGTTTGCCGACTCTATATCCTTGAAGTATTTTACTGTCCCGACTTTCAGCTCAACTGTCGCCGCTTCGTCACAGACAATTATACCGTTCGGGTGCATTTGCAGCGCGCTGACCGTCCACATATGGTTGACGCTTCCTTCGATAGCATGCCTCAGTGCCCGTGCCTTATTATGGCCGTTGACGATAATCATAACCTCCTCAGCGTCCATGACCGTCCCCACACCCACTGTTAAAGCGGTTTTAGGAACTTTGTCAACGTCGTTATCGAAGAACCGTGAGTTAGCTATGATGGTATCGATGGTTAATGTCATAACTCGTGTTCTTGATGATAACGACGAACTCGGCTCATTGAATGCTATATGCCCGTCAGGGCCTATACCGCCTATAAAGAGATTAATACCTCCTGCCTTTTTGATTTTCTGTTCGTAACTTGCACATTCGGCTTCGAGGTCGGATGCGTTTCCATTGGGAATATTGACGTTTTCTTTGGAAATATCTACGTGACTAAAGAAGTTGTTCCACATAAATGAGTAGTAGCTTTCAGGATGGTCTTCAGCAAGGTTCACATATTCATCCATATTGAAGGTAACAACATTTTTGAATGTTACCTTTCCCGCCTTATGAAGCTCTATCAACTCTTTATACATTCCAAGCGGCGAGGAGCCTGTGGGAAGGCCGAGCACGAAAGGCCTGGAGTCGCTCGCCCCGCCCCTCGGAGGGGCTGGGCTCGGGCCGAACTCGTTTATTCTTTTGGCAACATAGTTGGCAGCCCATTTGGATGCCACTTTGTAATCCGGCTCAATTATTACTCTCATAGTTTACTCCTTGAATGAATATATTTCTTTTCAGCCTATTTTTTCCATCCGGCTGATAAGCTCGTCTCCGAGATTGGTTTTTTCAGTAATATGCTTTTCTATTTCAGTAACAAAATCGTTTTCTTCGAACGTTCCTCTCACCTGTGCGAAATCCTGGTGTTTTGTTTCTTCATCGCCGTCAATGCCGTATCCAATCTGTGCGGTGTCGGCAAATTCCTTGCGGGCATCGCGGTAAAGGGTGTTATCAAGCTCTACAACAGCTTCTTTCCATTTCGTTGTTAGCTCAATGATGTCATCTGCTGTTATCTTGTCGATGGTTTTGCTCAATTGCTGCTCCAGAACACTCACCGCCCAGCTCCATTCGTATGCCGGATAGTTCTCATGCATTGACTTAAATGATTCGGTAACCTGCTCCAGGGTACTGATAGAGTCATTTTCAATATCGCAGAGCAATTTTTGGACTGCTTCTTCCGGGGCGAATAAGCCCGCTAAATCCACCCATTTACCCGGCCCTGTTTGGGAATCCGGCTTTAGGGTTGCCCGAAGCTCGTCAACATTCTTGAGCTGTTTGTCCTCCAGTCGTTTAATCAGACAATTACCTAAGAACTTATCGATACCTATCTGATAGAATTTAATGCCTCCATCCAGCGATGACTTCTTAATCTTGCAGCTATGATAGATAAAGTAATCGCTTGTTGGCCCAGAGTTTAACTTAAGATTGATGAGTAACTTGCGGCCGTTGAGCATCTTTTGAATCGTGTAAGGGCTTAAAAGTTTGAAATTTATGAAATCCAGCTTATTCGGGTCTTTGCGTTTGTCTCTTTTCGGCCATTTTCGAGCGTCCCGGACGGTTCCTACGCTGCGTAAATTCACTCCGGGCGCAAGAATACTTTCGTCTTCCTGCTCAATCAGATATGAAAAAGGCAAATCAGAAGTGTCTGAGTTTCTGTAGTGTCTGCCCATCACGACGGTAAATGCACCGACCTTGGCAGGCCAGAGCATATATGAGTCGCTGGCGGTTTTTGAGCCGCGCTCGACGATGCCCTGGTGAGCGGGCCCCAGCTTGTACATATGATTGCTCTGGTTGGTTCCGCTGCCGGCGTTCAAAAAGGAGAACAGCCCGGAGATTAACAGCGTGGATTTATGGTGTGTAACGGTATAAGGCCCTGCGAATATAGCGCAGGCCTCGCCGTGGAAGCCGCCGCAGTTCGCAAAGAACACCGAGTTTTCAGCCGAATACTGCTTGGCTAATTCTGTACCTTGTCCTACGAAACATTTGGATATTATTGTGCCGTCGGTAACCTTCGCGCCGGAGCACACTATGAAATCCTCTGCAAAGACTCCGGGGCCGATATAAACAGGGTCTTCCGGACAGCTATTGATTGAGCCGTTTTCCAACCTGTTCACTGCCTCGATTACGCTTGCAGGGCCTATTTTTACATTCTTGATAATTCGGCAGTTGATGACTCTGGCGTCTTTTGCTACAAGACCCATGGAAGATGTAACAGAAGTCGCATAGTCGGCTATCATTTTCCGCAGATTTTCAATTACTTTAGGCCTATGCCGGTAAAACGCTATTATGTAGGCGGTATGGGCCGACAGATGGTCGTAAATCGGTATCTCCCTGCCGCCGGCCTCGTTAACAGCCTCGGCCTCCGTACCATTACCGAAAGAGCTTTCCCCTTCTACTGTAAGAAGGTCGATATTATCTATCACAACATCGTCTTCGATATAATAGTTGGCGATATAATTCCTTATCTGGCCTATATATACGTTATTGCCAATCGTGCAGTTGTGGATTGTTGCGTTACTGATACCGGATGGCTTGGTAATGCCGCCGGAAAAGGATACCTGCTTTTCGAAAACGCCTAATTTTACTTCACCGGAAAAGCGGGTTGATTTTACCGTCTCTGCCTTGAATCCCTCGGCAACCTGAACTTTTGACCAATCGGTACAGCTGCAGCCCTGCTCGGCCAGCCTGGTGATTTCCTCCGGTGTTAGTTGACGAAATTTTGATGCCATTTCATAACTCCCTCTTATGTGTGTTCCAATATTTGGTGATTTTCATTTCTGTATCGTCGAGGTACTTATCACCGTTGAGTAAGTAATCCAGTATATGGGAATATAAAGCTTCGAGTCCCAATAATCAAGATATATTATTTATAACAGGATAGTTGTGAAGTGCATTCTTTTTTACATATTGTTATTGGTTGCAGCTAAATAAAATTTTCGATGATTCAACCATTTTCGAACTATCTTGATGTAGAAATTAACCTTCGAGGATAAATTACAGAATTTTTTGTAAAATTTGGAGCAATTTATCGACAACTGCCGATGAATATTATACAAGGTAATCATACCCTGTCTTTGGGCAGTTATCTCTGATTCATTCGAGTTGTTTTGCAGGTTTAAGGCGATGTCAAATCAGCCAAGAGTGGCAAAGGTTTTAGCGGCGCTGCTGGTTTCAATGACGGCAGGTGCGATAGTTTTAATGGCTCTTGGCAATAATCCCCCTTCAGGCGGTCCATTTTGTCTCTCTACTTATTTGCTTCTTGACCCTGTTGAAGAAGCCATCCGTTCTCGAACTTCTCAATCGCCTGACCGCTGGAGACGTATAGAAATTTACTATAGCGGCACCAAAGCCGGCAATATAGGGCAGTTAGCGTCACTTGGTGGGCTGCCAAGCTCCGAGGATATCAACTGCCATTTTCTTATTTGCAATGGTCTCGGTGGGGGCGATGGCCAGATACAGCCGACAGAAAAGTGGCAAAAACAGTGGTCTATCATGCCAGGCCGAACCTGGTACGGAACCAGCCAGACTATACGCATCTGTATTATCGCTGACGGCAAGACTGCTCGCCCGACTGATTGTCAGATAAAACGCATAGAAACGCTTGTCGAAGGTCTGTGCCGAAAGTTTGACATTGCAGCCGAGTCTGTTTATTACCCCGGCGATTGGCAGTAATCTCAGCGCACATCATTCATTATTACTAGTCCTGTTCTGGTCTTTGCTCGTGTTGCTTCCAGCCTCGCCTGTTATGACCCATGGGCCCGTATGGTGTCTCGGCGTTCGGTTTTCTGCCATGGGGGCCGAACCCACGCTGACCACCCCGGGGTCCCCACGGACCACCCTGCTGTCCGTAGCCCTGAAACCTCTCATGAAAGCGGGGGTCATCCATTTTCTCGCGGAATTTCTCACCACGCTCTTTCATTTTTGCCTTGAGTTCTTCCTGTTTTTTGAGCTGCTCTGGCGTCAGAACTGCCTTGATAGAGGCCATCTTCTTGGCTCTTAAGACAGCCTGGTCTCCGAGTGCCTCACCGAGGTTTTTTGCGGCCTTGCGGATGGCGGTCTCCTCACCTTTGACGACCGTTTCCTGCAGTGCTTTTCTCGCTTCATCAACAGCTTCGGCAGCGGCCTTGCTTTTTTCCTTTGATTCTTCGGTAATTTTCTTGATGGATTCTTTCTGCTCGTCGGTCAGGTCGAGCCCCCTGTACATACCCAAAATTCCCTGTTCAGCGGGTTCGCGGCGACCTCCCATTCCCATGCCGGATCTGCCCGGCCTTTCACGGCCGAATCCTGGGCCGAATTCAGGGCCGCCTCTTTGCCTGTGACCTTCGCGGCCGGGACCGGCAAGCACCAGGCCAACCAGGGCCGTCAGTACTAATGCAAGTACTGCGATTGTTTTGATTCCTGTCTTTTTCATTTTTCGTTCCTTTCATTGCAAGTTTGGTTTCTCTTTTTCATACTTTTTTACCTGCGGGCTGTGATTTTCACTGTTCCAACGGACCAGCTCGCATATATACAGACGGCTTCCAGGAAAGATTTATTGCAGTTCTAACAAGAATTCGCGAAAATAAGAACAAATGTTCATTTATATGGTTTTTTTGCAGCGTCTATTTTCAATAGGCCGAAGTTTTCCTTTTCTGTCAGTACCACCCACCCCCGCCAGTCTTTTTTGCAGATTCGCACCGGTTCGATTGATTTTACGTCCTTGAGCCGGACCAAAAAACCGTATTTGCAATTGCTCATATTCAGCCAGTATTCGTCGCTGCCGAGGATATCGTGATTATATTGTTTTTTTATTTTGGTTATTTTCTCTGGAGTGAGGTTTTGGAAATTTTTCACCGCTACGACGGTTGCCGTTGCGCAGACTGGCCCGGAGCTTAGTTTCAAAAACAACTTATCGCCGGCCAAAACCCGCCCGAAGGCGTAGCGCCTCGTCTTTGTAAAGCGGGATTCGATTTTCTTCCGGCCGGCTAAAATCGCATCCAAATACGGCTTTTTCAGGATTACCAGATGATAATTTGCCATTGATTTTTCTGTTTGGCTATGATGTCCCTCGCTTGTTTTTCAGCTGCTTGGCTACGGCGCGAATGTGCTCCGGAGTTGTTCCGCAGCAACCGCCTACGATGGTAGCTCCTGCGTCCAGGCATTTGGCAATACCGGCAGCGAAAGGTTCTGCAGCCATGTCAAATACGGTTTTGTCGTTAACTAATTTTGGTATGCCGGCATTGGGCTGTGCCAGAATCGGTACAGTCGTTGCCGATTTGAGTATAGACACAACAGCAGCCATTTGAGCCGGGTCGAGGTCACCGCAGTTGGCCCCGACAACATCTGCACCGGCATCAGTGAGTCTTTTGGAACAATCTTCTGCAGTTTTACCCATGATAGTCCTGCCGCCTTTTTCTTCAGTGGCAAATGCTATCGAGGCAATGACAGCAAGCGAAAAATTGTCTTTGCATGCTCGAACAGCACACAACGCTTCATGCAGGTCAAAGATTGTTTCAATAATAAATCCATCCACGCCGGCCTCAGCCAGAACCTCTGCCTGTTCTTTATAGGCATCGTAGAATTGCTGCTCTTTGTAAGTGCCGTAAGGTTCGAGCAACTGGCCTGTCGAGCTGATATCTCCGAGCACGAATTGATTATCAGCGGCTGCTTTTTTTGCCAATTCGACCCCTGCCTGGTTTATATCTCGCACGGATATATCTATATCGTGAGTCTCGATGTATATTCGGTTCATCGTAAGTGTATTGGTGGTCAGGGCATCGCAGCCGCTCTGGGTGTATTCCCGCTGGATTTCAAGAACAACCTCCGGATTATCAAGATTGTTCCTTGCCCGGCCCATAAGGCCTCGCTTGTCCAGTTCGGTTCCTATCGCCCCATCAAGCAAAATTACTTCTTTTGCGTTTAACAATGTTAAAAAGTCCGTTTTCAATTACGCTGTTACCTCTGCTTGTTATTTATCTCTTATCATTCTATGTTAACAGAGAGCGCCGTTAATTCTTTTTTGACTTGTTCAATACTCTCAAAGCCGATGGTGTTGAGCCCTGTTTGCTTTGCGCCTTTTATAAATTCTGGTTTATCATCTATAAACACCGCCTGTTCCGGCTTAGTGCCGAGTCTTTGAACGGTAAGCTCGTAGATTTTCTTCTCCGGCTTCATTGTCCCTTCGGCACAGGAAAAAACCAGCACATCGAACATATCATAACCAAAATCGTGAAAAAACTGCATTGCAGGCACTTCGGTATTGGATAAAAAGGCGGTGCGGTAGCCGTTATTATGAAGTGTCGATGCCATAGTAAAAACATCGGCCCTTGGCGAATAGACCGACCGAATTGCATCGCCCCATAATGAAGGCACTTTCGGGATTGGTTTATCAAGCTCTCCACAAACTTTGGCCCAGAAATTCTCTTCACTGATTAATCCTTTCTGGAAATCAGCAGCGAACCTGTTATGGGCTTTTATATATTTTTCTTTGGATACCGACAGCTTATCTGCACAATATTGCATCAGCCCCGGAGCCGGGTCATCTACCAAAACTCCCCCCCAATCGAAAATAAGAGCTTTAATCTCTGTCATTGCATATAAAGGATACTGTTGATTTTTATTTCGCTCCAAGACGATACAAAGGTCCGTCTTACATATCAAGCTCTATTTAGAGCCCTGAAGTACCTGCTTTTATTCTTTGACCCCGTTAGAAAATTTGCTTTACCCCGTTAGATATTGAACTACCCTTTTATCTAACGGGGTTAAGAGGGTTATAAAGAGAATAGAGATGGTTATTTCTAACGGGGTTGACGTTTGCCTTTCGTCATTTTATAATCAAGATGTTTTTTGAGGACGAAAAGATGGAACCGATTTTAATTGCCATAGGCATTGTTTTGGTTATTGCTGTCTTGGCGCTGTTGATTTGGCTCATAAGCTCCAGTTTCGCAGCCAGAAGAGATATAGCTGGCCAGGCTACAGGCATCGGAATGCTCCAGCAGCAGCTCGAAGCGCTCAAAGCCGCCCAGGATAAAACTACCGAAAGCCTGCAGAGTTCTCTCCAGCAGGGCCAAAATTCCCTTACACAGGGTCTGCAGTCCAGCCAGCAGGTTTTAGGTCAGCTAAATACCCAGATTGGCGAATTGCAGGGTACAAATAAGCAGATGCTCCAGGTCGGAACTGAGGTCAGGCGACTGCAGGATATCTTAAGCTCTCCCAAGTTACGGGGCCAGATGGGGGAATGGTCGCTCGAAAATCTGCTTTCTCAAATCCTGCCGAAAGACAGCTACAAACTCCAGTACAGCTTTAAAGACGGCCAAAAGGCAGATGCCCTGATTCAGTTAGCCGATTTTTCAGTCTCCATTGATGCGAAGTTCCCGTTGCCGGGCTTTGAAAAAGTAGTAACCGCAGAAACCGATGAGCAGAGGTTAAAACTACGCAGGCAGTTCATAAAAGACGTAACCACTCACATCGATAAAATCGCCGCCGATTACATAAGACCTGCTGAGGGCACGCTTGATTTTGCAATAATGTATATACCGGCAGAGAATATTTACTACGAAACGATTGTCAAATACGCAGGCGAGACGCAGGATATTTTGCAGTACTCGCTTGATAAAAAGGTAATACCCGTATCGCCGAACCTTTTATATGCGTATTTGATGACGGTGGTAATGGGCCTGCACGGCCTGCAGATAGAAAAACAGGCCGCCGAAATCCGACAGAACTTAAAACGGCTGAACGCCTCTTTTGCTGCTTTTATCGACAACTGGGACGTGCTCGGCAAACATTTGCGAAATGCTTACAGCCAATACGATGAAGGCCATAAGAAATTAGACCGTTTAGGCCTGCAACTAAACCAAATACAAAGCGAAGATGAAATAGAAAATACTCCATAAAGTACAATATTTAGACACTGAGGTTTTAAAAAATGAGTGATGTTTATGACGTTATAATTATTGGTGCCGGGCCGGCGGGGCTGGGAGCTGCGATTTACACTGCACGCGATAGATTCAGGACATTGCTCCTGGAAAAATTTATGCCCGGCGGGCAAATCATCAATACTGATAGAATCGAAAACTACCCAGCCATAGAGAGAATCGATGGTGCCGCCCTGGTTGCACAGATGCAAAAGCAGGTCGAGAGCTTCGGCGCAGAGCTTAAGACCGGCTGTGAAGTAACGAAACTTGAGAAACTAAAAGACGGCAATATCGACGTTTATTGTGATAAGGATAAATTTACTGCAAGAGTTGTTATTCTTGCGCTGGGCAGTATCTATCGCAAGCTCGGCGTACCCGGCGAAGAGGAATTTGCCGGCTCCGGCGTCAGCTATTGCGGAACCTGTGATGCGCCATTTTTTAAGGATAAAAACGTTGTCAGCATCGGCGGCGGAAATACCGCGATAGAAGAAACGCTGCACCTGACAAAATACGCCGCTAAAGTAACCATCATTCACCGCAGAGACGAATTCAGGGCATCCAGAGTACTAACTGAGGAGCTTCTCGCAAAAGCCAATGAGCAAAATTCAAATTTAATTATCAAATACAGCGCAGTCGCAACCGCTATCAAGGGGGATGGAAAGGTGCAGTCGGTAAAACTGAAAAACATCAAAACCAATGATGAAGAAGATTATCCTTGCGATGGCGTTTTTATATTTATTGGTATGGTGCCGAATACTGATTTTCTCAAAGGTTTTGTGGAGCTGACCGACCGGGGCTTTATCAAATGCGATTGTACATATCTACGAACAAAGGTGCCGGGCGTCTTTGTTGCCGGCGATTGCCGCATAGGAGCAGCTATGCAGTTAGCCACAGCCGTCGGTGATGGCGTCGTCGCTGCTATGATGCTGAAGCAGTATTTTAGAGACCCAAACTGGTGGAATGAGCCGGTCAGCGATATCCTGCAGCCGGGCGGATGGTAATGAAGTTTTTGACTAATAATTGTTATCTGGTTAAACTCAGGATATAATCAGGAAGGCATAAAATCTGTCGGAATATTGATTAAGTTTGGAGATTTTTTATGGAATTCTTAACGAAAGACAGCTTCTTGCAAAAAGTATTTAATTATGAACAAAACAAAGAATGGAATTTTGAAGGCGAACTGCCCTGCATTATTGACTTTTATGCGGATTGGTGTGGACCGT
>CAYWUO010000043.1:7863-14147 GCA_964461285.1 uncultured Pirellulales bacterium | reverse complement strand
ACGCACAGGCCTATATACATATCCCCAGGCAACGCACTGAGCGTCAAATCTTCGCCTATCGGCTCCCACTCACTAGGTGTGCCGTTAACATCATTTGCGTGTTCGGCTATAAAGTGATTAGAAGTGTCAAAGTCAAAGGTCAGTCTCACCCAATGCGGAGCGACGTTTCCGTCTATAGTTTCTTCGTCCAGGGTTTCATCGCCCTTAATATCTCGATGCTGGAAGGAAACTCCACTTCCGGGTGTAACAACGACCGCCACGTTTTGGGAGTCTGGATCCAAATCACTGCGAATCATCACGCCTGCCTTGGCCCATTCGTGCGTGTCCTCTACGCTGAATACTCTTGCCGTAATCGACGCGGGCAGGTCCCCCAAGATATTGAGCAGCTTATAGCCATAGTGGAAGCCGTCTTCTGTACCATAGATATCCCAGCCGTCAGATTCTATCGTGTATGGGTCTGTGCCGGTGAAGCTGCCATCGAGATCCGGAATACCCTTGAACCACAGCGACAATGCCTTAACATTTTCTGCAGTCCAATTATTACTGTCGATTTTAAGACTGCTGGTAACAGCATTGGCCTCTGAATAATAGGGCAGGTCGTTGTTGTCGTACCCAATCGCCATCGCCTGGGCATCTACATGGACCGGATCTGTCGAAGTACTTACCGTCGCATTCCCGCTGGCTATCCATGTATCTGTGATATCCGGATTAACATACGACTCAATATCATCCACTACGAGGAAGTGGCCTACCTCAAAGCTCCAGGTATCGCCTTTCCAGATGACTTCATTGACCTCGTCAATCCGCCAGTAGTAGGTTGTGTCGAAAGTCAAAGGATATCCGAGATCAGTTGTGATATCAACATCATTAGAACTGAAGGCCCGGTCCTCATCGTAAAACAGCAAGCCAGCGTGGCTTGCCCTGTTGGCGTCTTTTACTTTGTCATAATCGATGTCGAAATATACGTCGTGTGTGTCGGTGCCTTCCCCGGATGCCCAGACGAGATGAGGCTCCCTCTGCACATCTTTCTCGTTGTCGCTCGGCCTTGGGGTAGAGGCAACTTTCGAGTTGTATAATCGCGCATTGTCGAAGTAATAAACACCTGAACCCTCTCCCATTGTGCCGATACTCAACGTTATTTCAGCGTTAGGATCAAGCAAACTAAAATCAACAGCAGAGTAGTCCCATCTAAACCTCGTCGTTTGATAATTACCAATAGAACCAATAACCGTTTCATTTATAGGTGCTAACTGCAACGCTCCAATCCCGTCGCCATCGATAACAATACTTTCGATATCCCCTGTAAACTCGGCAGTATCCCATGTTACATCCAATGAGAAGCGGTTGTTAGACAGAAGTTGGTCGGTATAACCAGTTTCGTGAATCGGGTTTTGCACACAATTAAACCAACCTGTCGGAGGGTCCACCGAGAGGCTGTAATTGTTCAACGTTGCCCCGGCAGTACTGTAGCCTAACACCATATTGGCGTCTTCGGGGTCTGTGGCTACCCATCCATCCATCTGCTGTTCCCAGTCGCCGATAACAGTGATTTTTGAGCCCGGAATAAAAGTCGTAAAGTGCCAGACAGGACCTTTCTCGGGCACGCCGCCAACAACATCATCGATTCGCCAGTAATAAGTCGTACTATCACTGGTTCCGCTTGTAGGATAGTTGTTAGGATCGTAGTTCGTAACTTCCGAAACACCGCACGGCTCGGCCCTGGTGGCGTTGTTTACATCATTAAAATCGGCGCCAAAATATATATCGAAAGCGTCAGGAGGTTCTGCCTCACCCAATGCTTCATCCCACTTAAGGATGGGGTTAATCTCCACACCCCATGCACCGTTTCGCGGTTTCTCGTTACGGCTGGGAAGTAGTCGTATATTGTCAAAGTACCATTTCCCGTTGCCGGTGTAACCACCACAACCAGTATTGAATACAACCTGTACTGTCGTAGAGTCAGGGGACAGCACGAGAGGTTTACTTTTATAATAAGTGTACTCCCAGACAATTGTCATCGTATTGTCAGCACCGGGGTCATTACTATCCCATTGACCATGTTCGCCTAAGCCCACCAGGTTATAATTTACGCTGTCCTGGAAATGCATAGAGATGAAGCTCCAATGGTCTTCATTAGGATCTGCTCCACGCGTCCACTCGCTGGATAACCGCGTGACGTCCATCGCGATGTAGTTGTTAGCCCTGAAGTCATTGCCAGTAACGCCGGTTTTTATCAATAACCAATTCATTCCGTCGGTCGGCTGCAATGCCCCGAGACTGTAGCTGTCTAATGTAGCCCCGGTCGTTTCATGACTTAAAGTAGCATTCCCGGGAGGTAGCCAGTCACATCCTGCCCAACCGTCTAGGCCGGTTTCAAAGTTGCCTATCACAACCTGGCCGTAACTGGCAGATGCCAGAGAAAGCAACAAAACAACAGAAAACAAATAAATCAATTTTTTAAACATAATAGTCCTCCTTAAAAATATAATAGTTATTTGTTCTTTGGCCACGCGCCAAAAACTTTGTTGTCTCCAACAGGCACGGATGATGAATTTTATTAACTTTTTAGTGCCCGTTAAAACAACCTCACAATAAAAACATAACGACCGATAATAATTTCCCCCCTTACTATATTATTTGCTTATTCAGCACGACTTTTTCACGACCTGATTCTGCCTCCTTTCTTGTAAAAACCCAGCATAAGCTAATATAGGGGAATAAAATATGAATCGCGAGATACGGAGCCCACATCAAAACCCTGGACCCCACATAACAACACCTCCTCTACAGATGAACTGTAAAAAATAAACGAATTTAGCACCCAAAAATCCATGTATCCCATCACTATAATTTATACCAAATTTATGGCCCTTATTTCAAGTAGAAAATGAGCAAAATGACGGTTTTTTTCAAAATGGCTCTTAAGGAAGGAATACCGCGTTAAAAATAGATTTGACGGTAGTTTATAGCGATATTATACTAATGAGCTTAACGTGAGGCAAAAAAATAAATTCTGGAGTAAAAAATGGACAAGAAGATGCCCGCTAAAGGGTCACTTGGCAAGATTATTGCTGACGGTATCACCTTTGATGATGTGTTGCTAATCCCCGCCAAGAGTGATTTTGTGCCCAGCCAGGCAGATACAAGCACAAAACTGACCAAAAATATTACCATAAATATCCCGATTGTCTCTGCTGCTATGGATACCGTTACCGAAGCCCAGCTGGCGATTGCGCTGGCCCAGGAAGGCGGCATCGGCATAATTCACAAGAATCTTACAATTGAGGCCCAGAAAAGAGAAGTAGCAAAGGTCAAACGCTCCGAGCATGGCGTAATTCTCGACCCTGTTACACTATCGCCGGATCAGCCGGTCAGAAGGGCCCAGGAACTGATGAATGAACAAAACGTCTCCGGTATTCCTATCGTTAAAGGCAAAAAGCTCGTTGGCATTTTGACAAGACGCGATTTGAAGTTCCTCAAAGACTACGATGTCAAGATTAGTTCGGTAATGGTAAAGGACAATCTTGTCACCGGCCCTGCAGAAACTACGCTTGAGCAGGCAAAGGAAATACTGCAGGAACGCAAGGTTGAGAAGCTGCTTTTAGTCGAAAAAGATGGCAAGCTGGCCGGCCTGATTACTATGAGGGATATCGACCGTGTTCAGCAATATCCCAGAGCTGCCAAAGATAAAAGAGGCCGGCTCCGTACTGGTGCGGCAGTGAGCGTACACGAGTATGAGCGCATCGAAGCCCTGATAGCTGCAGATGTTGATATTATCGTAGTCGATACAGCTCACGGCCATTCACAAAATGTTATCGATACTGTCAAGAAAATCAAAACTGACTATAATATAGATGTGATAGCGGGTAATATAGCCACCGCTGAAGCGGCAGAGGACTTGATAGCTGCTGGTGCAGACGCGGTAAAGGTCGGCATCGGGCCAGGTGCAATTTGCACCACCAGGATAATTTCCGGTGTGGGAGTGCCTCAAATATCTGCGATAATGAGTTGTGTCGATGTGGCACAGAGGCATAACATTCCTATCATTGCCGACGGTGGAATAAGACAATCGGGCGATATAACCAAGGCAATTGCTGCCGGGGCTTCGAGTGTGATGATTGGCTCTTTGTTTGCAGGCCTGAAAGAAAGCCCGGGTCAATTGGTTATCTACAAGGGGAGACAGTTCAAAGAATACAGGGGTATGGGTTCTTTGGGGGCGATGGTCAAAGGTTCGGCGGAAAGATATGGGCAGAGGAGCTCGACCGAACAAAGCAAGCTCGTGCCTGAAGGCGTGGAAGGACGAGTGCCTTACCGTGGAACGCTGAGCGACTTTGTATACCAGTTCGTTGGTGGTTTGCGGGCCGGAATGGGCTATTGCGGGGCAAAAAATATCGAGGAGCTAAAGAAAAACAGCCGATTTGTCTGTATAAGCCCGGCTTCAGCTACTGAGTCGCATCCGCACGATATACAGATAACCAAAGAGGCACCGAACTATTCGGCAACCGTACATTTTGAGGATTAATTTGTAAACGGCCTGGTGAGTAACAGAACTCGGGCGACAAGATACGAATTATGAGCCATGAGATAATAGCCATTCTCGACTTTGGAAGTCAATACTGTCAGTTGATTGCAAGGCGTGTTCGCGAGCATAATGTTTATTCACAGATTTTCCGGGCAGATACAACAGCAAAACAATTGTCACAATTGCCGCTGAGGGGCTTGATACTCTCCGGCGGCCCCGCAAGCGTCTATGATAAAAATACTCCGAAATGTGATGAGAAAATCTTTGAGATGGGTGTGCCGATTCTGGGTATCTGCTATGGTATGCAGCTTGGCTGCCGGATTTTAGGAGCAGAGATTATCGCCGCTGACAAGCATGAATACGGCAGAACAAGTTTGTCAATCGTTGATAAAAGTGATTTGTTCGCAAATATGCCGGATTCGACTACAGTCTGGGCCAGTCATGGTGACCAGGTCAGTAAATTAAGTGATGATTTTGTGCCTTTAGCAATCACTCCCACCTGTCCTTTTGCAGCGGTCAGGCATAAGCAAAAGAAATTCTTCGGCGTTCAGTTCCATCCTGAGGTGGCGCATACCCCGAAGGGTTCACTGATTTTGCAAAACTTTCTCTATGACATTTGCGGCTGCAGCGGCGACTGGAAGATGAGCGACTTTGTCAGCGAAAATGTCAAAGCAATTCACAAAAAGGTTGGTAATGCCGCGGTGATATGCGGCCTAAGCGGCGGAGTGGACTCTTCAGTCGTTGCTTCTTTGCTTCACAAGGCGATAGATGAGCAGCTCGTATGTATCTTCGTTGATAATGGTCTTTTACGGAGAAACGAATGCGCAGAGGTAGAGTCAACTTTTCGTGACCATTTTCACATAGACCTGCGGGTTGTGGACTGGTCAAAGCAGTTTTTAGCTGCTCTGGCAGGTGTGACGGAACCGCAGCAAAAACGCAGGATAATAGGTGCAGAGTTTATCAAGGCTTTCAAATCCGAGGCCTCCAGGATTTCCAATGCGAAGTTTCTCGCCCAGGGAACGCTTTATCCTGATGTTATCGAGTCCGGCTGCAAAGACGGCAATCCTGCGGCAAACATAAAAATCCATCACAACGTAGGCGGCTTGCCGGCCGAGCTCGGCTTTGAGCTGATTGAGCCGTTGCGGGATTTATTCAAAGACGAGGTTCGCCTTGTCGGCGAATACCTGGGGCTGCCGGAGGATATCGTCTGGCGACATCCCTTCCCCGGACCAGGACTGGCAGTCAGAATCATCGGAGAGGTTACGCAGCAAAGACTGCAAGTCCTCAGGGCTGCTGATGAAATCGTCATCGATGAGATAAAATCGGCAGGACTGTACAGAAAAATCTCGCAGGCCCTGGCTGTGCTGATACCTGTCTCAACGGTCGGAGTAATGGGCGATGAGCGAAGTTATGAAAACGTTATTGCTATTCGGGCGGTGGAGACCCCTGACTTTATGACAGCTGATTTCTCGCAAATTCCTTACGAAGTGCTTGGCGTGATATCCAGCAGAATCATAAACGAGGTGCGCGGTGTCAACCGTGTCGTATATGACATCTCCAGCAAACCACCCGCAACAATAGAATGGGAGTAGTGCTTTGTCTAATGTAAAATGCCGTAATCAGTGTATTATGAGAAAACTTTGCTTTTTACTTTTATTGTTATTAGTTGCGCCCCAGACAATTAATGCAGGCGACAGAGACCCGAACCGCCCATGCGACCCAAACGGGCCGAACGAAATGAATGACCCAAACGCATTGAATG
>CAYWUO010000043.1:0-7763 GCA_964461285.1 uncultured Pirellulales bacterium | reverse complement strand
CGCCCATGCGACCCAAACGGGCCGAACGAAATGAATGACCCAAACGCATTGAATGGCCCAAACGAACCGAATGACCCGAACGAGCTGTTAAGCACCAGGTGGAAAGCCATCGTTTCTATCCTGCGAAACAAAAACATCGAACAGAAAGCAAAAGAGGAGCAGATTAACAGAATCGTAAGTCCCTACTTTGATTTCCCTCTGATGTCTAAACTTGCATTGGGCAGAAAACATTGGCCAAAATTGACCCCTCTTCAACGCGAGAAATTCACCCTGCTTTTTACCGAACGGTTAAAGACATCGTATCGCAAGAAAATCTCGCTCTATAAGGACGAAAAACTTTTAATCAAACCGAAAGTACAAAAGAACAAGACTATCTACATCCCGACAGAGCTGATATCCAGCGATGGAAAGGTGGATATACTATACAAGATTCGCAGGGTGGACAAAGGCTGGAGAATATATGATGTGGAAATACAAGGTGTTAGTATACTTCTGACCTTCCGTTCACAATTCGACGATATCCTCAGCCGGGGCACTGCTGAGAAACTTCTTTCTCGTCTCGAGCAATCACTGGATAATTGATGCCCCATTTGCGGGATCGGACAGCTGTTATGACAAAACGCCGCTCATTGGTAACGTTTTTTTTTGACCGGGTGGTTCTGGGGCATCCCAGGACAATTATTCTCTGCGTTCTGGTAGCGGTTGGTTTTCTCGGCTTGAAGGCCAGGTATTTCAGGCTGGATGCCTCTGCGGAAACGCTGGTCCTGGAAAATGACGAAGACATGCGTTACTCGCGCCTGATTAGCTCCCGCTATGAGCAACACGAATTTCTGGTCCTGACCTATACTACCAAAGGAGACCTTTTTTCGCCGGATACACTGGCAAATTTGGCCCGGCTGCGAGACGATTTGGAATCCCTGGAGAATGTCATATCGGTGCTTACGATTTTGGACGTTCCTCTTCTGGAAAGTCCACCCCTTTCACTCGAGGAGCTTACTGTTGACCTTCTTACTCTCGAATCACCAGAAATAAATATGCAACTTGCAAGGATTGAGCTTCGCGAGAGTCCTATTTATCAAAAACTATTGCTCAGCCCGGATTCTCAGACTACGGCTCTTCTGATTTATCTCTCAGACGATGACATTTATCGCGATTTACTCCTGCGCCGCAATGAGCTGCGGACTCAGAAAGCTTCCGGTTCAATTACCTCTCAAGAGCAGGCTGAATTAAAGAGCGTCGTTAACCAGTTCCGACAACACAAAGAACGGATGAGGCAGCGCCGCCATCAGGATATCATGGCCATACGGACTATTATGGATAACTATCGCCGGGATGCAGATATGTTTCTTGGCGGCGTTGGTATGATTGCAGAGGACATGATAACCTTCATTAAGAACGACTTGAAGGTGTTCGGTATCGGGGTGCTGCTGTTTCTGATTCTTATGCTGTTTATTATCTTCAGGAGAATTCGCTGGATATTCCTGCCGATGCTCTGCTGCGTGGTTTCCACTGTCTATATGATTGGTCTGTTGGGATGGTTTGGCTGGGAGATAACGGTCATATCCTCAAACTTCATCTCTTTGCAGCTTATCATCACCTTAGCCATTGTGATTCATCTGATTGTGCGATATCGAGAGCTTTTGGTCCGCAGTCCCGAGGCTCCTAATCGCCAGCTTATTCTCGATACCGTTCTGTTGAAGCTAAAGCCCTGTGTTTATGCGGTATTAACCACGATTGCCGGTTTTGCTTCTTTGTTGTTTTGTAATATCTTACCTGTCATCACATTCGGCTGGATGATGATAGCCGGCTTGATAGTGTCACTTATCGTAACCTTTCTGCTTTTTCCTTCCGTACTGATACTTTTACCCAAAGAGACACCACCAGCCAAAGGACAGTGGCGTTTCTCTCTAACATCCATACTGGCGAGATTCACAGAAGCACACGGTGTTCTTATCGTTGGTATAAGCGGCCTCGTCTTTGTTTGCAGCATTATTGGTATATCTAAATTGGAGGTGGAGAACGGCTTTATCAACTACTTCCATAAAAATACCGAGATTCACCGGGGAATGAAAGTAATCGACCAGCGCCTGGGCGGTACTACCCCCCTCGATGTCATCATAGAGTTTGGGGATACTGATGCTCCGACGGTATCCACCGAGCCTGACGCAATGGAAAGTGACGATGAATTCGACGAATTCGATGAACTCGAAGATGCCGAAACGGATGAAAAATACTGGTTTACCTCCGAGAAGATGGCCTGTATCAAGTCAGTTCATTCTTATCTTGGCAACCTTCCGGAGACCGGCAAGGTTTTGTCCTTGGCCACTATATTGAGTGTAGCGGAGAAGTTAAACGACGGCAGGCCTCTGGACAGTTTTGAACTGGCGCTGATTTATAGTGAAACCCGGGACGAATTCAAGAATATGCTGGTCAGGCCCTACGTTTCGGTCCAGCACAACCAGGCCCGCTTTTCGGTCCGGGTCAGAGATTCCGAGAGGACTCTGAGGAGAAATGTACTGCTGAAGAAGATAGCAGCGGATTTAACCGGCATATCGGGCATTGACGCCGAAGATGTTCATCTTTCCGGCTTATTGGTCCTCTACAACAATATGCTGCAAAGTCTGTTCCGTTCACAGATACTGACATTTGGTATTACCGTGCTGCTGCTGTCGGGGATGTTTATGGTTCTGTTCAGGTCGCTCAAGATTGCCTTGATTGCAATGCTTCCGAACGTACTGCCTGTCGCTGTCATCCTCGGTGTAATGGGCTGGCTGGGCATCCCGCTTGATATGATGACCATAACCATAGCGGCCATCGGTATAGGGATTGCCGTCGATGATACTATTCACTATATACACAGATTCAAAAACGAATTTCAGCAGGACCGCAATTACATAAAAACGATGCATCGATGTCATGGAAGCATCGGCTATGCTATGTACTACACGTCGATAACTATTATCATTGGTTTCTCCATCCTGGCTGTGTCCAATTTTATCCCCACTGTTTATTTTGGCCTGCTGACAGGATTGGTCATGTTCATTGCGATTCTTGCTGCCCTTACCCTGCTGCCTCGCTTGCTGATTCTGGGCAGAGCGTTCGGAAAGGAAATTTGAAAAATTAAAATGAATAGAATAAGATGGTATCAAGAAAACTGGAATAAATTGTCGAGAAATATTATATGAAATTACAAGTCTGGATTATCGTCGTCTTGGCCATTATAACTGCTGGTTGCGCAGCCACAAAAAAAATCCCCTTTTTTAGACTCTTTGACCCCAACAACGTACCGCCGGCTTCGGATGAATCCGCAGAGGGCAGTTTTGACTTGCTCGCTGATGAGCTTGAAGAACAGATGGTTGTGGTCCCCGACCCCCTGGAGCCATTGAACCGCCTGACTTTCCAGGTGAATGACATTTTGTACTTCTGGGTATTGAAACCCGTCGCCAAGGTGTACGAAGGCATAACGCCGGAACCTGTTCGGCTTGGCGTGAAGAACTTCTTCAATAATCTCACAACGCCGATTCGCTTTGCGAACTGCCTGCTCCAGGGGAAAGGAGACTCTGCCGGCACTGAGCTGCGGCGTTTTACCGTCAATACTACGGTAGGTATTCTGGGATTCGGGGACCCGGCGAGGGATAAATACGGACTGGAGCCGGCAGAAGAAGACCTCGGCCAGACCCTCGGTGTATTAGGTTTTGAGAATGGCTTTTACCTTGTCCTGCCGATTCTGGGACCGTCTACACTTCGGGATTCTGTAGGTCTCGTTGGCGACCAGTTCCTAAATCCGGTACGCTACGTGGAACCTATGGAGGCCTCGATTGGCATATCCGCTGGAGAGCATACTAACGAGACCACGTTTCACATCGGAGAGTACGAGGACCTCAAGTCCGATGCCCTCGATCCCTATCTGGCGACGCGGGATATCTATATTCAATATCGAAACAAAAAAGTCCACGAATAACTCCGCTTCAAAAGTCACAGCTTAATTGCCGAACTTCTCGGGACGAGCTAATCCTTGTTCTGAGAAAACTTCTCCACGGGTATCATAATTTCGGATTTCGTTTGGGCATAGCTGCCTGTTAAACTATTAGTGAGAAATATCTCTATAGGATTCTCTGCGGCTGCGTAACCTTCCTTATGCATCCAGAGACCAAGATTTTCATAGATAGTATTTGGGTCTTCCACTCCCTCTGGTTTTACAGCGACCGCCACATCCATAGCCGGTACATTCTTGACATCTGTCATTTCACCGAAAGTGCCGGCAAGCTTCAGTGCCTCTTCACCAACGGGTATGCGAATCTCTGTAAGCAGGTGTTCGCTCGATACGTATTGCGGATTATTCAAATAGACGCAGCACATCGAACCGCGGGGATATACGCCTTTTTGCCCCGCCAGGGTGTATAAATTGCCGATTGCACCACCTATTTTTTCATAGCTTCCGCGGTAGATAGTGTAAAGGACCGTTTGCGGCTGCAGCTTTCGAATAGTGATTTTCGGCTCTTCATTGGCCTGCTCGGCGAAAATCTCAATCGCACTTGAAGCCGACAAAACCATTGCCAATAATATTAGCGACAATACTTTTACCTTACTCATTTTATTCGCCTTTCATCCGGTTAAATTGTTTTTTTTCTCAGGTATATTTCATTTCTTGGAGCTGCCGATTATTTTCTTAAGTGTTGCGATGTGTTCGTTGAAGGCATCCCTGCCTTTTCCCGTGACATTGATAAAGGTGCGCGGCTTGCGGGCGATAAAGGTCTTTTCGATTTTTACATAACCTGCATCTTCAAGCTTTGCCAGATGCGCACCGAGATTACCGTCGGTCAGGTTAAGGATTTTTCGCAGATACACGAAGTCAACCTGCTCGCCGGCATCGAGTGCAACCAGCGATGACATTATTTGCAGCCGAACCGGCTGGTGTATTATGTTATCAAGTTCAGCCATTACTATTTATGGTTAGTTCTATCGAACCATCTCCATCGTAATCGAACATATATTCCTGTTGCCAAAATGGCCCCGCCAACCATCGCCGCCATCCAAAGGCAATAATAACGCCACGGTATCAAATAAAAACCTGTCAATGTTGTACCTGTCACTATTATACCCAGCCAGAACATGTGATAGCTTTTAAGCCAAAGTCCCATCACAACATAAGCGAACATAATTGTCGTGCACATAAATGCGTTTAGCTGTATTCCATGACGGGGCTTGAGAATACTGAGCCAGATAAACATATATATAAACAGCAGACACCAAAACAAAAATATCCGCCATCCGGTCTTATCGGCAGGGGGAACTTTGATTGGATTAGCCAAGCGCTGTTGTCGCCAGCAGACCCAGGAGGTTGCAATAGAACCTATTCCGCCAAGAACCATCCATATAGGCCAGACCCAGGCAAGAAAAAAATGAGTTCCTAAAAAGCCAGCGATCCAGATAATGCCCCAAATAATCAGCAGGCTGCTGGTATAGCTGGCGGCAATTGACTTTCGTGTCCGCTCTGCCACAGCTTGAGCTTCGTCCAACGACTTCCGGGCCTCTCCATTTGATATATTCATAGTCAAACCTCATAAAAATCCTTATTCACGCTACGTTTCAGAGTACTCTGTATTATAGAGTATAATCGACTCTTTGCAATAGAAAAACTCAAATTTTTTGCATATTTTTTGATTTGTTTCAGCAAAAACTACGTAACCTCTTTGCATTAAATCAGTTATACCAATGCTAATTTCAAGGATTTTTTCGGGCCTGACGGAAAAATGTCATTATTTATTCTTGCTGCGATGTTCTCACAATGACCGGTTGAGCGATAAATATGATTTGAAAATCGGCGTATTTAGGATAAACTAACTCATCGTATAGAATGAAATTCTTTTATATTAACAGGTAAAATTATGCCGGATTTTAAGATTGAGCCGTCACAGAGAATAACGCGTTTGCCGCCGTACTTGTTCGGGCGGTTAAACGCACTGAAACTTATAAAGCGTCAGCAGGGCGCAGACATTATTGATTTGGGCATGGGTAATCCCTCCGACGGCGCCCCGCAAATCGT
Source organism: uncultured Pirellulales bacterium (assembly GCA_964461285.1). Classification (GTDB taxonomy): domain Bacteria; phylum Planctomycetota; class Phycisphaerae; order Sedimentisphaerales; family Anaerobacaceae; genus CAZBWE01. The sequence continues at coordinate 1,717 of CAYWUO010000043.1, read as the reverse complement.
GATAGACAAGCTCTGCGAAGCTGCACGGGACCCACGCAATCATCGATACAGTGCCTCGAAAGGAATCAAAGGTCTGCGCAAGGAAATTGCAAATAAATATGAGCAGAAATGGAACGTTCAACTGGATTGGGAGACAGAAGTACTGGCTTGCATCGGCTCGAAGGAAGGCTTCAGCCACCTGTGCCTGGCAATGTTAGGACCGGGTGACACCGCAATCGTGCCAGACCCTGCCTTTCCCATTCACAATTATGGCGTCGCCTTGGCCGGTGCAAATGTCATATCTGTTCCTCTCGGCTGCGATGAAAAATTCATCGAAAATATTGCAATGGTCTGCGAGAATCTTTACCCCAGGCCGAAACTTTTGATTCTCAATTATCCGCACAATCCGACTGCGATGACTGTTGACGAGGGATTTTTTGAGCCGGTCGTCGCACTGGCAAAGCGGTTCGGTATCGCCATCATTAACGATTTTGCTTATGGCGAGACCTGCTTTGACGGCTATAAGGCGCCGAGCTTTCTTTCGGTCAAAGGTGCCAAGGACGTCGGCGTTGAGTTTACTACTTTAAGTAAGCCCTACAGCATGGCCGGCTTTCGCATCGGCTTTGCAACGGGCAACAAGGATATGCTCGAATACCTTGCGACAATCAAGGGCTATTATGATTACGGCATATTCCAGGCCTTACAGATTGCCGGCATCATTGCCATTCGGAACTGCGAGGCAGATATTACCGCCCAGAACGAAAAGTACCGCTCTCGCCGCGACGTCGTCTGCGAAGGCCTGACACGCATCGGCTGGCAGGTCGAAAAACCGCGCGCCTCAATGTTCGTTTGGGCCAGGGTCCCCGATGAGCATTTAAGAGGCAAGGGTACTATCGATTATGCGATGGATTTAATGGAGCACGCCGAGGTCGCTATCGCTCCGGGCAGGGCTTTCGGTGAAAACGGCGAAGGTTATATGCGGATTGCCCTTGTGGAAAACGAGCAGCGTCTCCGCCAGGCCGTCCGAAACATCGACCGCTTCGCTCAGCAAAGACCTATCAGAAAAGGTAAATCAAAACCTGATAAAGAAACTTAACTTTATATTTAGCCCCACGTTTCACGTGGGAGTGCCCACGAGAGAAATGCTTTATTTTGTCCCCTTGCACCGCCGATAATTCTTTCTAATTACGAACAAACAACCGATGATAACAGAGAAACCGCTTTAAGTAGTTTCCTCCACTGCCTTGTCGGCTTCACCGGCCCTAATCTTCGTAATCAAAATAAATATACCAGTTTTCATCAATCTTCCTGTAACAAGTAAATGATTTCCCATCCTCTGACCAGTAATTATCGATAGAATCTACTAACGGTCGTGGTTCGCTCTCTGAATAGTAGTAACCTTTTTTTGAACCTGTTACACTAAGCCCGTAAGTGGATGCAACAAACAGGATTCTGCCTGAATCGAATCTGTAAAAACCACGTGGGATACCTAGCTCCTTAAATATCCTCCTGTACTCTTTCAATTCACTGTCCGAAATCCCGATAGACTCCAGATCCTCAGGTCTTGTCCAGTTATCATCAATTCTTTCTATTCCTTCGTTTTCCTGGATTCTTCTAACAAGCTGATGAAATCGCTCCTTATTTTCTGTGTAATTTTTTATCATTTCGTTATCCGAGGGATGATTCGGGCCGAACCCTATCCGTGAGAACCCGACCAGAAGGATAAACAACAATAGGC
>CAYWUO010000042.1:0-14182 GCA_964461285.1 uncultured Pirellulales bacterium | reverse complement strand
CAAACCCAATTTTGTCCTGTCGGTTAGCCCCCAACTTTATGTTGGGGGTTTTGTTCTATTTCAAATATACAAATTGTATTGAACCTGTTTCGAATCTATCTCAAAACGTAGTAAAATTACTTGCTTTAGAACCCATTTTCGATATAATCGTTGGATCAGAATAAACTTAGGAGAATTTTATGTGTGAGCAATGCGGTTGTAGCGAAGCTAACACCGACTCGTCGGGGCTAAGTCTTCCGACGCAGCCTGAAAAAACCTTCGATGAGAAGGTCAGGGAAGTAATCGAGTCAATTCGACCGGCCCTGCAGGGCCACGGCGGCGATGTGGAGCTGGCAGGAATCGATGACGATAATACCGTTAAAGTACGCCTTCAGGGAGCCTGCCAGGGTTGTCCAGGCGCTACGATGACAATGAAAATGGGTATCGAAAGGATTTTGATGGAACAGGTACCTGAGGTCAAAGAAGTCATCGCTGCTGACTAAATTCATCCAAAGCTCAAGTACTTAGTTCTTTGTTTCGGCCCCGCTCAAGTGTTCGAGGATTTTATCCGCATCGGGCTTTTCAATCACACCTTTATCGGTAATGATGGCTGAGATATCCTGCGCTTCGGTAACATCAAATGCAGGATTTTCTACGCTAATCTCATCAGGTGCAATCCGCATTTTCGCAAATGTCGTTACTTCTTCAGAGGCTCTCTGCTCAATAGGTATTTCGTCTCCGCTTTTGATACTCAAATCGAAGGTGCTCGATGGTGCAGCAATATAAAATGGTATGCCGTGCTCTCTGGCAAGCACGCTCAAGCTGTACGTTCCGATTTTATTTGCCGTATCGCCATTTGCTGCAATCCGGTCGGCACCTGTTATAACCGCGCCAATTTCCCCCTGCTTCATCAGCCATCCGGCCATATTGTCACAGATTAAAATCGTCTCGATGCCCGCTTGTTTCAATTCCCAGGCGGTAAGTCGGGCACCCTGCAGCAGCGGCCTGGTCTCATCAACATAGACTCTAAATTCTTTGCCTTTATCCTTTGCCTCGAACATAACCGACAAAGCCGTCCCCTGCCCTGCGGTCGCAAGTGCCCCCGCATTACAATGCGTCAAAATACCGGCTCCGGCTCTGATAAACTTCTCTCCGTTGAGTCCTATCAGACGACACATATCCACATCCTCCTGATAGATGGCATTGGCCTGGGCCAAAACAATTTCCTGTAGCGCTTGCATATTTGCCTGCGGCTTAGTAGTGACGAACTCTTCGGCACTTCGTTTCATTCTATCCATCGCCCAGAACAAATTTACCGCAGTTGGACGGGATGAGGCCAGATACTCTGACGCATCATTCAAAATCGCAAGTCCGCGTTTCAAATCATCACCTGAATTCAATTTTTGAATTGCCAAAACCAGCCCATAAGCCGCCGCAACCCCTATAGCCGGAGCACCACGAACGGCAAGTGTCTTTATAGCTTCATTAAGCTGCTCAATATCTCTACACTGGAGCTTGACAAATTCGGCAGGTAGCCGCCTTTGGTCTGTAAGCTCCAAAAAACCATCAGTGCCACCAATCCATTTAAGTGTCTGAAAAATCATACTACTTGTAGATTTTCCCTTCTCTGTAATCACGCCATGCCGGCTCAAATGCCTTTCTGTCGTCTGGTGCCGGCCTTAATTTGATTTTTTTGCATCGGAATAAATCGGGTGAGCCCCCGTCATATTCAATTTGTAATACGCAATCTCTTAACGATTTATTCTCGGGTTTAAACTTCAAAGCTTTACCTGTTGCCTGGTTAATAATATTAGGATGTATCTCAACCCCGTTAGAAATCTCTCCTTTTTCTAACGTATCCTTACCTCCTTTGGAATTTCTAACGGGGTCAATACCATCATCGGCAAGAACCAGATGTGAGCCACGTGAGCCGCTGCTTTGTTCGAGCAATTCCACAATCGATTTAAGAAAAGCGGTGCTGGTTAAAGCCAAATGCTCCGCCTGTATCGCTTTTATGATTCCTTTAGCACCTTCCGATTTAAATCCCTGCTGTTGTATACTCCTGTGAAGCTCAATCGCTTCGGTCAAAGCCAACCGAGAATTATTCAGTTCTCGTATATGCCCTGCTGACGCGGTCATACGAGTTTGAATCTCATCTAACACCGCCTCAGGTACCAGGCCAGATGGCTTGTTGTAACTCCCAAGTTTGCTGATAAACCCTTTTAGCCGATTTTCAACCTCAACTTTGCTGTCGGAATAATCGGCCGGCTCACAACCATATACGTTGACTATATATTCAGCGGCCCGCAAGCCACCCACCTGACCAGCGTTAAGGGCAGAGCCACCGGGCCTTTTGACACCGTGCGTCCCCGCCATCTCACCGATGATAAAAGTGTGCGGTATGCCGGACTGCCACCATTTGTCTACGGCGAAGCCACCGTTATTATGCTGGGCACAGACCGAAATCTCCAGCGGCTCCGAATATAAATCAATTCCGTTTTCCTTATATATCTCGATAGCAGGTGTGTTCATGTGCGCCAATCTTTCGATAGGAGTTTTCTGAAGTGCTCCCGCTTTTTTCAGATACTCTTTTGCTTCCGGCTCGAGGTCGTCAATGGCGAATTCCTTCATCCCTGCTTTGCCCGCTTCGCCCGCTAAGCGAGGCGAGCCGACTGGATTGTGCAGGAAGTCCATAAAGACGCGTCTGCCATTTCGAGTTTCATTAAATACTAAAATATCTATTAGCGATGATTGTTGATTTTCAATCCGCTGCGGGTCGAAAGGCCACTGGTAACCCTTAAGAAAGATATTCGTTGCCATTTTGCTCATCGAGCCGAAAAAATCTATCAGGAATTCTTTCTCGTCTTTACCTTCAGCGTTGGTGCTGAGGATTCGCGGAATTGCCTGCATATAAGTGCCGGAGACGTTCCATCTAAATTTTATACTTGCAAGTCCGAACTGCGATTCAGTCAAATTCTCAGCAACCAAACCAGTCGACAAAGCGAGGCCATGAATACCTAACTGGCCCTTCGGATAAACGCTTGTCTTATAAAGCTCGCCCGGCCCGCCGGCCGCAAGGACTATGTTCTCAGCAAGAAAAATATTTATGGCATAATTGGATTCGCTAATATTTTTTTTATCTATGGTCACAATACCAACGATTCGCTTAGATTCCCCGGAACCAACGGCAGGTAAATATGCCACTTCCTGTCCATCATGTATCTTAACACCATAATGCTCAAGCTGTCTCTGCAAGCATTCGCTCATCATCCTGCTGGTTTTCGGCCCAGCTGAAGTTGCCCGCTCGTAAGGGTCGTTATCTGTCTTGTAACCAAAGTAACTTCCCGTCGAGTCGTGAGGGAAGGGCACTGACACCTGAACCAGATGGTAAAACTCACGAAGTGAACCAATCGCCTCAGCCAGTGCCAAATCGCCATGACAACACCCGCCAACCGTCAAACTTTTTGCAAAATCTTCGGCGCTATCAGGTACATCAGGACTCGTGCCCATCTTATAATAGGTCTGCTTATCAGAGCCGCTCATACGTGAGGCACCAAGACCAATTCCCGCAGTAACTACAGCAATCCTTTCCTGGGGATTCGCAATTGCTTTTTGCTCCATAAACTCGTAAAGGTGCACCGCACAATTCATCCCTGCTGCTCCTGAGCCGACAATCACTGTATTGTAGCGGTAAAAGGTAACGGTTTGGTTGGCTATTTGTTTTGTTTCCACAATCTTGTATCGTGTTTTTGCCTTGTGACCTGGCTTATCTACGAAATATTAAAATTTCTGCCGGTAATTTTGCTTATTTGGTCAAGGGGGGCCTTGGCAAAATCGAGGTCGGGGTATTTTTCTGCCCGCTGCTTGTTTATCAGTCGTTTAATAATTGTTAGTTCAGCCGCTAAAAGGTTGTAGTCCTGCTCATCGACAATTTTCTTCATAGCTGTCTTTTCAATCATACTAAACGACCCGCCTACGACCAAAACACCTGCATCGATATAATCGGGTATGTTATCTGGATTTGTTCCACCTGTCGGTACTAAGCTGATTGTTTTGTGAATAGCAGGGTCTATTGCCTTTACAAAGCCAGGGCCTCCCAATTGTTTAGCAGGGAATATCTTGCAGAGATTAGCCCCTTTCGAAAACTGGCTGATAACCTCTGTCACTGAACCACATCCCGGCATCATCGCTATTTTGCCTGCAAACCTCTCGAAGCTCTCGTCACTGAAATTACCTGCCGATACGATAAAGCGCGCCCCGGCATCTATCACCTGCTGTACTGTTGGCAGCGGGTCTTGTGGATGGGCTTTATTATAAACATCAAGCATTACAGGTGAATCAATCAGGCTCGCCACGCCTGCTGCAAAATCGGGTAGCTCCTTTCGCAGCCGAGACAGTTTTTCCAAGGGTTTACTTATCCGGCAGGTTACTTCCATATTGTTAACGCCAGCTTTGATAAGGGCCTGGGCGGTCTTAACAATGTCGAGCTTGTCCTGATTAAAGACCAGAATAAATCCGTCTCTTAGCAGTGTTGTGATTGTACTTTTGATATCCATTGTACTTTTACAGTCTTCTTAAATGGAAGCCGCCATCGACATTAATTACCTGGCCGGTGCAAAAATCAAGTCTTCCTTCCGCGATGGCAACAACGGCCTTTGCCACATCCTCCGGCTGGCCCCATCGTTTAATCGGTGTCAGCCCCTCCGCTATCAGTTTATCGTATTTTTGTTTAACGGCACTTGTCATATCGGTTTCTATAATACCGGGGCTGACTTCAAAAACACCGATATTATACTCAGCTAATCTATCCGCATAAAGCATAGTCATCATACTCATGCCAGCTTTGCTCACGCAGTACTCACCGCGTGACGGAGAACTGGTATATGAGGATATTGAGCCGATATTAACAATCCGAAGGGCCCGGCTGGGATATTGTTTTCTTTGCTCAATCATCCAGTTGGCCACAAGCTGAGTCAAAAAGTAAGGACCTTTAAGATTTATTCCCATCAACCTGTCAAAGCTCTCCTCGGTCGCTTCGAGAATATCCAGCCGTTGTAAGGGTGCAACACCTGCATTATTGACCAGCATATCACATCGCCCAAACTTATCTTTAGCCGTATCTACAAGCTGCCTCCGAACATCAACGTCACTTATATCACCCGGCACAAACTCACATCGGACTTTGGCTTGTTCAATTTCTTTTATAACCGACGGCTTTTCCGGCTTTATCCGGTTAATCACCAACTCAAAGCCAAGCAACGCAAGCTCTTTGGCGATAGCCCTTCCAATACCACGACTTGCTCCGGTAACAATTGCAACTGGTTTCTCCGGCATTTCAAAAACCTCTTTTTTGTCTATTGCTTTAAATATTCGTCTATTTCTCCTGCAGCTCTCATTCCATCAGCAACGGCCGCAACCACCGTCGATGCTCCTCTTACAAGGTCACCGCCGGCAAAAATCCCCGGTCGTGATGTTTCTAATGATTTTTCTTTTGTTTTGATAAGGCCGTTCTTCAACTGGACACCGGGTAGAATTTCACTGATTTGGTCCGGCGATTTCTGGCCTATCGCCTCCACTACAATATCCATATCGAGGTCATAGGCACTTGATTCTATAAGCTGAGGCCTGCGCCTGCCCGACTGGTCCGGCTCGCCTAATTTAGTTGGACAAACCCTGATGCCCGTCAATTTTCCGTCCTTGCAATTTACGTCCAGCAATTGCGTCAATATAAGAAAATGTATCCCCTCGTTCAACGCCTTGTCGCGTTCGTTCTTGAAGGCGGGCATCTCTTCAAAAGACCGGCGATAGATTATATACACATCTTTTGCTCCCAACCGTTCTGCAGTAACCGCAACATCAATAGCGGTATTTCCACCTCCCGTCACAGCGACACTCTTGCCTTTAACATTTAATTTGCCCGTTTTTTTTGCTTCCAAAAGGAATTCCAGAGCATTCCATAGGCCGTCAGCTTCCCTTTTCACAATGCTCATCGATTTTGCCAGGCCAATGCCGATAAAGGCAGCATCAAAGCCATCTGTCATAATCGTATCCAGATTGAAGTCGGCGTCTAACTCTTTATCGAGATTCTTTATAAACCTGTCTGCAGATACATCTTCAAATATGGCGGTAATCTCATTTCTCAGCGAAGCACCATATCTATCCGATGGTATCACAGATTCTACCATTCCACCGAATTCAGTGCTTTTATCAAAGACTGTGACTGTGTGTCCCGCCTCAAGAAGTTTGGCTGCGCAGGACAAGCTTGCCGGCCCGGCACCGATTACAGCTATCTTCTTGCCGGTCGCTTTTTTTGGTATTCTCAGTTTCGACCATCCGTTTTTGTTGGCCGCTGAAGCAAGGTATCTTTGTATATCAGCAATCGGCAAAGGCCCGTCGCCGATAAACCCTTGCAGGCAGTTACCCTCACATTGCTGCTCGACCGGACACAGCCACGCACAGACCTCAGGGAATATGTTGGCTTCTCTCAGCACCTCGTATGCCTGCTGCTCCTTGCCATCTAAAAATAAATTTATGAATTTTGGTATATCAACACCGGCAGGGCACGCCAACCGGCACGTCGGCTCCTGACACTTTCGGCACGCCTGGGCAAGTCGGACGAGATTGTCCCTGTCGCTCATTCTGCCGTGCTTAAATATCGGCCCATATACAATGCTATCCCGAAACACACAGCCGGTCATCCCTGCATCGCGCATTATTTGTGTACATCCACTGCAGGCCACGCAAACCTTTTCCGGCTCCATCCGACCTTTTGTAATAATATCCTTTGCAAAATCAGGATACGCAAACGCCATCCTGCCTGCGCCGATTAGTGTGACCAGACCATTAGCCTTGTTCGCCGCCGCCACATTGGCGAACATAGTCCTTAACCAGCTATATCCCGTTCCGACAATTGCAATGTCGGGAAATTGCTTCTGAATTTCTCCAGTCACCCTGATAAGCCGGCTTACACCGACGAGCGGATGCTCCGGCTGGTCGTATCCGCCTACTATTGGCTCATTAAAAGGCCTGCCTATGTGCGGATTATAATACGGATTTGCTATGGTGATGTTAATCAGCTTGATGCCGCGCTGCTGTAAAAGAGAGATAAGCTTTTTCGGCTCCGTCAAGTCCGGCTTAGTGTAATCATCTTTATCGACAGCCCAGCCGAATGGATAGGGAATTGCATCATAAATACCCATTCGGGTCGTAATCGGTTTCTCTTCGCCAAGCTCGCCGCGGATTTTATCAATAACTTCAAGCAGAAATCTGGTGCGGTTTTCAAATGAGCCGCCGTATTTACCTTTCCTCTGACGACAGGCGAACAGCTCATTAATCAAATAGCCGTGACACGATTTAATATCGACCGCATCAAATCCAGCTTCAAACGCAATTCTGGCCGCCGCTACGTATGCATCCTGAAGTTCATCCAGGTACTCATCGGTTACTATAAGCCCGTCATCTGGTATTTTACTCTTTGCGTTCGGGTCTGGTTTTTGTTGTGGAATCATAGGGTCTCGATATGTATCGCGCTGGGCAATCATTGGCTGGGCAATGCCTTGTGGCTTGCTGTATCGTCCTGAATGGGTTAGCTGCGCGACTATTACAGGCCTATGCTCTTTGCCCATGCTGCCGGCCGAAACTTCGCGTATTCTTTTGACCATCGCAGCGAAGCTGTCCTTATTATTCTCATTAAGCCATAGCTGTCTCGGATTGGCCCTGCCTTCGGGAACGACCGCCGTCGCCTCAGCCCAAATCAAACCTGCACCACCCGCAGCAAATCTCTCATACCGCCTCAATGTTAACTCTCCAGGCTGTCCATTGGAATCTCCGTCGCAGCCCTCCATAGGATGCACAGCGAGCGAGTTGCCAATTGTAAGCTTACCGGCTTCTACGGGGGTTTTCAGGATGCTCGTATCTTCTATAGCATCAATCCCGACCCCAAGCTGCTTGCTTAACCGCTTCAAATCCCCAACTGTACTTAACTCAAACTCCCACATTTTTTACATCTCGTCTATCGCGAACCGCTATTATTAATTCTCTGACTGTAATTTTGCCTTGAGGAACCTGGCTGTATAGCTTTTGGTGTTTTTGATAATTTCCTCGGGCGCTCCTGCTGCAACGACCGTGCCGCCGGCATCTCCGCCCTCAGGTCCAAGGTCTATTATATAATCTGCCATCTTAATAACATCGAGATTATGCTCGATTACCACGACTGTATTACCGAAATCTGTCAGTCGCTGCAAGACATTTAAGAGGTTATGAATATCAGCAAAGTGCAGCCCGGTCGTCGGTTCATCGAGCAGATACAAAGTATGACCGGTTGCAGCTTTACCCAATTCGGCGGAAAGCTTTACCCGTTGAGCTTCACCGCCGGAAAGTGTCGTCGAAGACTGGCCTAACTGCATATAGCCCAGACCAACATCATTGAGTGTCCGCAATATTCGCATAATCTTCGGAAAATTCGCAAAGAAATCGAGCGATTCTTCAATCCTCATATCAAGCACATCAGCAATATTCTTGCCCCTGTATGTAACCTGAAGCGTCTCAGGATTATATCTTTTGCCCTTGCAATTCTGGCAGGTCACATAAATATCCGGCAAAAAATGCATTTCTATCTTCCTGGTTCCCTGTCCACAGCAGTACTCACAGCGACCACCTTTAACGTTGAAGCTGAACCGCCCGGGCTTATAACCACGAATCTTCGCCTCCCGAATCAAACTGAAGAGCTTTCTTATTAAATCAAAGGCGCCTGTATATGTCGCCGGATTGCTCCGCGGCGTCTTTCCGATAGGCAACTGGTCTATTTCAATAACCTTATCAATCTGCGAAGTGCCGAGAATGTTTTTGTGCTTGCCCGGCTTGTCGCGAGAGCTGTATAACCTGCGCTTACAGGCAGGCAGTAAAGTCTGGCTGACAAGAGTACTCTTGCCGGAACCCGAAACGCCCGTAACACAACTGAAAACACCCAGCGGAAACTTCACATCGATATTTTTAAGATTATTCTCGAAAGCACCCTTTATCTCGACGCTTTTTCTCAGATTGTATTTACGCCTTTGGGCCGGCAGCTCTATCCTCTTTTTGCCGCTGAGATACCCTCCCGTCGGCGATTGCCTGCAGCGCATTATTTTCTGCAGATTGCCCTGAACAACAACTTCTCCGCCATACTCACCTGCCGCCGGACCAATATCAATAATATGGTCGGCGCTTTTGATAATATCCTCGTCATGCTCGACAACAATGACCGTATTGCCAAGTCGTGTGAGCCGCTGCAATATACCCAGCAATCTGTCATTGTCCCGCTTATGCAGGCCTATTGTCGGCTCATCAAGCACGTAACAGACACCAACCAGACCACTTCCCACCTGCGTTGCCAGGCGAATCCGCTGGGCCTCACCGCCTGCCAGCGTCCCGCTTCTGCGGTCCAATGTCAGATACTCAAGCCCAACATCAACCATAAATTTCAGTCGGGCCTTTATCTCCTTCAGCACCTGCGCGGCAATCAAGGATTTTTCTTTATCTAATTTCAATTTTTTGAAAAATTCCTGTGCCTTTTCGATGGATAGCGTAGTTAAATAGTGTATGTTCTTTCCTCCTAACGTCACAGCAACAGCTTCCGGCCGAAGCCGTGCTCCGGCGCAGCTTCGGCAGGGCTGCTCCGAAAGATAGCTGGACAGTCTTAATTTGACATATTCACTCGTAGTGTTTTTCCATCGTCTGGCCAGATTTGGGATAACTCCTTCGAACCAAAAACCGTATTTTTCCTCATCAGCCTCGGTTGACCCGTACATTAGTATCCTTTTTGGGTCTTTGGGAATCTCTTCAAACAGCATTGATTTTCTAATACCGCTTTTCCGACAGAAGCGATTAACCAGCCGGTTATAGAAAATATTCATTCTTTTGCCACCTTTGCGCCAGGCCTCTATAGCTCCTCGCTCCAGCGAGATGCTTTTGTCCGGCACAATCAGGTCCGGGTCGAATTCCAGAATCGTACCCAGTCCATCACAGCTCTTGCATGCACCGTAAGGGCTGTTGAAACTAAATAGCCGAGGTGATAACTCTTCAAGCGATGCCTGCGGATGTTTAGGACACGCGAATTTCTCGCTATAGATAACCTCCTGCCATTTACCATTTGCGCTGTTATCCTCGTTTGGCTCCTGCAGCAACACCAAAAGCACTCCGTCAGCCAGCTTCAGTGCCGTTTCCACCGAATCAGCTAAACGAACACGAACGCCGGTTTTAATAATCAATCTGTCAACAACCGCTGCAATATTATGCTTTTTATTCTTGTTCAAAAGCGGGGCGTTACGTACATCGTAAATTGCACCATCGACTCTCACGCGAACAAAACCTTCGCGTTGTATGCCAGCAAAAATATCCTTATGCTCACCTTTCTTGCCGCGAACCAGCGGTGCACAAATCTGCACTTTCGTCCCCTCCGGACGGGCAAGTATCGATTCAACTATTTGTGAAGAGTGCTGGCTGGTGATTTCTTTACCGCATACCCAGCAGTGCGGCTGGCCGACACGGGCAAAGAGCAGGCGAAAATAATCATAAATTTCAGTAGTGGTTGCCACAGTCGAACGCGGATTACTGCTGGCGCTTCGCTGCTCAATAGCAATAGTAGGTGGCAGACCCGTAATCTCTCCCACTGCCGGCTTCTGCATCTGTTCAAGGAACTGCCGGGCGTAGGTGCTGAGCGACTCGACATATTTTCTCCTGCCCTCGGCATAAATAGTATCGAAGGCAAGAGAGCTTTTACCTGAGCCGGAAATGCCCGTAATCACCACCAGTTTATCACGCGGAATGTCCAGATTGATATTCTTTAGATTATGCTCCGCCGCCCCAGTAATCCTTATAGCTTTTCCCGCCTGTTTGGCCATAATACTTTCTTGTTACCGGAATATTGTAAACTTCCGAAATTTCGACAATAACACAAACTAACCATTGTACTAAAACAACACAAAAATGTAAAATGTTTCAATTCAGATAAGATCCGTCGCATATCAACTGGAATAGTCGATATTATCGGTAAAATCACTATTTTTCGGCCTTGTACTAATTTAATACTAAAATATTTAATTTTAGTATTTGACAGAGGTCAAACCTTTCCATATACTAAATTATAATAAAATAGTATATAATTAGTATTTCTATAAGTCCTTGATACTAAGGAGTATAAAGCGATGAAAATGCCTAAAAAACCACCTGACATTAGTAATATCTGGGAACAATTTATGAAAACTCCTGAACGTCTCATGAATATTCTCACAGAAAGTCCCAGCCCATCAGTTGGAGGCAAATATCTTCATTGGCACAAATTGCGATATTACACCCCGCCGGAAGGGCTGTCTCATAAAGAGTGGTGGTTAGCGATTAAGCTGCGTCGACAAAGCCTATTTAAGGAGGTTCCTTTGCGGGATAAAAATGGGAAACCATTCAAATATCTTGAAGTTGATCCGATTCCCGAAAGACTGCACAAGATAGATCAAGGAGCTGGTGGATTTATCCGTATGCCGGAGCAAATCATGAATCCTGATACAAAGGATCAATACTACGTTAGTTCTTTAATTCAGGAAGCAATCACTTCTAGCCAACTCGAAGGTGCAGTAACCACACGTGAAATTGCCAAGGAGATGATCAAAACAGGTCGAGCTCCTCGTGACAAGAGCGAACAAATGATTCTTAATAATTTCAAAACAATGCAGCGAATAGGAAAACTAAAAAATGAACGATTGTCTAAAGAACTGGTATTTGATCTTCATCGAATTATTACCGAAAAAACTCTTGATGACAGCTCCGCATCTGGCCGTTTCCGAAAGACTGGTCAACGCATAGTCGTTGCTAACATGTACAATGAAATCTTTCATGATCCACCTCCTGCAGAGCAACTCAAAGAAAGAATAGCTGCTATGTGTGCCTTTGCCAACGGCAAAAGTCCTGCAGGCTTTATTCATCCTGTCATCCGGTCTATCATCTTACACTTCTGGCTCGCTTACGACCATCCCTTTGTAGACGGTAATGGCAGAGTAGCAAGGGCTTTATTCTATTGGTCGATGTTGCATAATGGTTTTTGGTTGTTTGAGTTTATCTCAATATCACAAATCATTCGAAGTCATCCTTCTAAATATGGACGGTACTTTCTCTATACAGAAACTGATGACAATGATTTAACCTACTTTATTCTTTACCACCTTGAAGTCATTAAACGAGCAATTGAAAAACTCCATGAATACATCAAACGCAAGACCGAAAAACTGCGAGCGATCGAAAGCGAACTGCGCGGCGTTGCGATTCTCAATCATAGACAACGCGCGCTTATTAGCCATGCGCTGCGCCATCCACATCACCAATATACAATTAGGTCGCATCAAATAAGCCATAATGTTGTATACCAAACGAGTCGAGTCGATTTGCTGAACTTAGAAAGCCGTGGTCTCCTCAATAGTCAGAAAATAGGTAAAACATGGTACTTCACCCCCGTGAACGAACTTGAAGAAAAACTGGCTACGCTTTCTTAAAGACTATTATGCAAACGAAAAAACTGCACAACTGGAATTTGTCCTACTCACAGGCAATAGCTCTGCAAAAGCAACTCAGCGAAAAAGTACAGTTTGTCAAATTAAAAAACCAGCCGAAAACCATCGCTGGTATTGACTGCGCCCTAAGCAAGGATAAGCAAAGAATTATTGCAGCTGTTGTTGTTTTGAAAACCAAAGCCACAGAACAAGGGCTTTGGGGGGGTTCAGATTCTTCCGATTATGAAGTCGTCGAAACAACAAATGCCACTGAGGAGCTTGCTTACCCGTACATTCCGGGTTTGCTTTCTTTTCGTGAATCACCTGTCTGCATCGCCGCAGTTGAAAAACTCCGAACCTGCCCGGATGCTTTTCTCGTCGATGGCCAAGGCATCGCACATCCACGCCGGTTTGGCCTCGCATCACATCTGGGCCTGTTCTTCGACAGGCCTACCATCGGCTGTGCAAAAAGCCGTCTTACCGGCTCCTACGAAGAACCGGCACTCGAGAAGGGCTCATACAGCCCATTACAGGATGGCGATGAGACTATCGGCGCGGTCGTGAGAACACGAACTAACATTAAGCCGGTTTTTGTCTCTGTGGGAAATAAATGCATGCTAAAAGACGCGATAAAAATCACCCTCGACTGCACAACTAAATATCGCCTGCCTGAACCCACCCGCGTGGCTCACCAGCTTGTCAGCAGGCTAAAGCTGGATGCTCAACTAACGTAGTGGCCGCTACAGCATTTTCCGACGCCTTTGCCTTTACAATCTCAACGAACCGCTCGACCATCATTATGGCAGGCCATTGCCGCTCGTGACGTGCCATATTCTCCTGTGCCCAGGGAAATGCCAGCGGCAGCATTACCGCCTCAATAGCCGACTGTTCCAGCTCAGCGGTCAAATGACCAAGACAATCAATAATACTTAAAGGCATCTGTACCACCTGTGACCCGTCTTGCCATTCAGCTTCGCATAATATCGCCGAGCCTGTTACTATGTGCTCCCGGCAGGCTATTGGACGCTGCTCGTATATAGTGCACAAACCGTGCGACAAAAAAGGGCAGGGCTGTTTGAGCCCTGAATACCACCTGCTCAGCCAGTCTGTCTGAATTTGACCATTCATTTCTATCGATTCGTTTACCTCAATATTTTCAGGCAAGTTATTGAGGATTACTTTCGCCGTGCCAAGGCACGCTTTGAGCGCCACCTCACGCTGGTCCGGTGACATTGCAAGCAACTCCTGCCGCAGGCGAAATACTTCAGGAACCGATAGAGGAATCAGGTAACTGCAGCACGCCGAGCAGCCTTTGTGACAAGGAACGAATTTTCCATCTTTGCTAAGCCTGTTCAACACCGCCAGAGCCAATTTAGTCGAGAGCGCTCGCGCCAGTGGTACAATATCCGCCAATCCCGCTTGTCCCTGCGAAACACCTATACGAAAATGTAAAGGCTTGCTAAAAATATCAAGGTCAAGACCTATAATCTCCGAGCCATTGCTGTGATTATATTCTTCCTTTTCAGGCCCCTCTAACACAATTATCGGTGACTTCTCAATCATCTTTCTTGTCACACACTCTTATTTATTATCTTTCTAAATCATAAAACGCCGAATTTTGCGGAATCGGGTTTGGGGTGAACGGAGGGATTCGAACCCTCGATCTCCAGGGCCACAACCTGGCGCCT
>CAYWUO010000041.1:9304-14559 GCA_964461285.1 uncultured Pirellulales bacterium | reverse complement strand
TAATTGAGCTTCTATAAATACAAGCTCCCGGGCAAGCGCAAGCATAACAACGTCATTCTCTATTGCATGTTCAATCTGCTCGGTAACAGGTCCTGTCGCTAATTCCTCAAGATTTCCAATACTAGCCTGAACTTGTTTTATATTCAGAACAAGCTCGTTCTCGTTAATGCTTAAATCATCCAGCATCAACTCAATTGTGTGCCGGAAATAACGCCCTGCAGGCTGTTCGAGGTCGGTTATGCCCCATGCCGTACGAACTTCACCGAGCCCCCTGTCAGCTGCATCTAATTCCCTTTGAACCCGAGCTCTTTGGTCATCCAACTTTGTCATACTATCAGCAATTTCTGCCCTCTTTGTACCTCCCTGCGAAGAAACAAATAAATCTACCATCTCGTTAACTATAAGTGCGGCCTCCCCAGGCTTGCGACAGGACATCGATACTTCAATGTAAGCAGCATCTCTATGGGCAATAGCACCAAGATACGTGCTCAAATCCTTAATACGTTTTGCCTCATCAGCTTTTCGCGCGAACCACCTGGTTTGCCTAACCTTATCTCTGCCGAGCAATTGTTGCAGGTTACTTTGCTGTTTTATGAGACTAGCCATTGACAAACGGTAACCGTATTGAATATCCTTTTGCACCTGAATCGAACTAATGGTCATAGGGTCTGTCTGTACAGGCGGCAGAACTTCAATGTAGGTTGAAGCAGTATACTGTGGGAAATATTGCTTTAAGAGATACCAGGTTGAACCGCCAATAATCAAACCTAAGCCGGTCAGGACAACTATGAGTAAAATGTGCCGACGCAATATTCCAAAGACTTCTTTCGGCGTTAAGCCGGCAGCCATAGGTGGTCTCAACGCGGTTTGTCCTGCCATCCTATTTATTGCCACTGGTCTTTCTTCTACCATTTTAATCTCCAATCAGAATTTACTGCTTACTAAGCAAAAGCAAGCATTGTATTGCACATATATTTTTTCGCGTGATATATTATGCAACATATCACTGCGAGAGGCGTTCAATAGCTTCTTTTATCCTTTTTCTTAATCTTTCCGACAATTTATCAGCTCCTATTTCATACGCTTGCTTATATGCATTAAGGGCCTGGTCATTTACTCCAAGTCCCTCCTTTATCATACCTAAATGCTCATATACCTCCGCAGGTGCAAGGATTCCACTCTGCTCATACTGTTGTAAGGCAGAAGCCGCAAGCTCGGCAGCTCGGGAAAATTCACCATTTTTATATAACACATAAGCATAAGTATCCAAAAAGCTTGGATTATTTGGGCTTGCCTCGACTGCCTTTTTAATATACCGAAGGGCATCGGAAAGCCTTTCGTTGTTTTCAGCAAGCGTATACGATAAATTATTGAGAACATTGATATTATTCGGCATTTTAGCTAATAAACTTTCGTAATCTGCGATACCCTGCTTAAGATAATTATTATCGGAAGTTTTTTCGAAAGCATAGGTTAAAACCTCCACTTTTTTCACTATATAATTAATCCCACGAACAGAATCCTGCCCGGCTATTTCGATGCACCTGTTAATATAATCTATAGCTTTATCGTAGTCGGCCCTAATATTGCTAAGATTAAACATGGTCCAGTTAGCCGCAAGCGAATCAGGACTAGTTATAAGCTTTTCCGTGCAATACTTTGAAACCTCTTCAGGTCCAAGCAGTAAGAACATTTTCAGCAAAATATCAGAAGCTAACGTGTCATTTGTCTCAGCTTTATCAACAGCTTTTCTGCAATATTCTATGGCGACGTTTTCTTCGCCGAGCTTTAGCCTTGCTTCAGCCATTCTATAAAAAGCTATAGGTGCGAGTTGACTATCAATATGTTTCTCCCCTTCTTCAAGAACCTTATCCAGTTTTCCTGGTTGCCAGTTACTTGTGTTTAAGGTCCCTGCATTTAAAACAAGTGCCTGCAGATATCCATCAAACGCTGTTACATATTCCATATCTAGTTCTTCACTTTCCATATCCTGTCCGGAATGTTCTTGTTGCTTACGTAGATATGCCTCTTTGTATAATTGCTCAGCTTTGTCGAAATAATTCTCAGCTATGGCAAATGCCCCTGCAAGATTATACCAGGACACATTATCAGGAAACTTCTCCAGGGTATCATCATATAATTTTACCAGTTCTTTTTTTCTGCCAAGTCTTATATAAAGCCGTTGAAGCAACTCTCTGGCCTCTATAGTAACACCGGGTAAGTCAACGATATTTTTAAGTTCGATTATAGCGTCATCTTCGCGACCAGTCTGCAGATAAGCTCTGGCTAAGCTTAGTCTGATGTCGGGCTCATCAGATAGTAATTTGCTCTTTTTGAGGTCATTAATTGCCTCGTCGAAATGTGCCACCAGAAGATTGATTTGGCCTCTTAAATTCCAGGCTATCGCACTGTTCTGGTCGCTCTGAAGAACTCGATTTACCAACTCCATTGCCTTTTCCAGTTGACCCTGTCTCATTAGCAACCACGCCTCAAGCAGCATCGCTCTGGGTTCGTCTGGATGGTTTTCCTTGAAACCTTGTAATTTATATTCAGCTTCCTTTATAAGCCCAACTTTAAGGTAAGCCTGAATTTGAATAAGGTGGTTTTCTACAATGTCTTGTAGTGATAAAAGTTCCTCAGAATATCTCTTTACGGCCTCTGCATCGCGAGTTTTTCCCGCAACGTATAAAAGGGTCTTAATTATACCTTCGTTTTGTGGATCACTTTTGTATAACTGCCCTAAAGCATCCTTAGCCTTATCAAGCTGCCCGCTCTTAATATAATGGTCCCATAGTAATACCTGTTCTTCTGATGCTTGCAATATCTTCTCCGCCTCTGCCTCCATCCCCCTGGCGCGATAGTATTCTGCATAGCTATGGAGCAATTCTACGTTATGTGGATTTATTTCCTTGGCTTGCTCAAAAAACGCAGCTGCAGCAGTAAAGAACGATTCCCTCTGCTTCGCATCCGTTTCTTCAGAGGCCAGTTTCGTTAATAATCGTCCAAGATGTATAGCGTTCCGAACGCTAGGATTGTTTTGTTGTATATTTTGCCGAATTACTATCGCTCTCAACGGCTCTGTATCGCTTATATAATCAGCGTAAAAGTCAAGCAACTGTAGTTCGTTTGGATTTAATATCAGTGCTCTGTTCAAAGCGATTTTGGTCTCGGTTATTTGCTCGGGCATTACATTATCGCCAAGCTTTTGATTGCGACGATACAATGTAACCGCCAATACTTTTGCTATAGTTCCATCCAGAGGATTCAGAGATACGGCTTTTTGAATATCCTCAATAGATGCGTACTCATTCCCAAGTTTATCATTGACATTGCCCCGTATCATATAAGCACGTGCAAATACGGGCCTTTGCTTTAGACATTCATCGAGTTTTACTAATGAGTCTTTATAATCCTCTTTAGCTATAGCGAGGCGAGCTTCAAAAAGCTGGCCTTGACATTTATCTAAATTTTCACTTTGAGCTGTTTCTACGATTTGCTCTGCCAGTTCCCAATCTTTCAACCTAACTGCTATATCTAAAAGATAGTCTGCAGCAATGGAATGCGTATCAACTTCTTCCACTTGCTCAAAAACTGACCTCACAGTGGTGCTCTTCTGTGGAATTTTTATTTTAAGGACCTTTTTGAGTTCAGTAGCAGCTTTTTCCAGTTCGTTATTGTTTCGATAAAACAGTCCAAGGCTGACAGCCCGGATAGCAGGGTCAGAAATATTCATTATAACATGCTCTTGTATTTCTTTACGCCTTTGCTGCGAAACCTCTCCAGGTTCTGGCTCAGAAAGTATTTGCTTGAAGACCTGTACTGCGATATTATCAGGATGATACTGCAGAAATCGGTCAACTAAAGCCTTAGCCTCACTTATCCGACCATGCGCTATATAATATTCGTAAAGACCTCTAACTGTCGTCAATTGAACATAATTTGGTTCAATTGGCAGTAACTTTAGCACTAATTTTGCCGTAATGTGCTCATAGTCATCCAGCTCTTTCTCCATTAACTGCACTGATTCCTCCGGCTCATCTGTCTCCTCTTTTCCGGGCATGGCTTCTCCGCCCAAAATAGCGATTGCGCTTTCTTCCATTTGCTTCTGGCTTATGGCCATTCTGAGTTGGTTCATTCTCGTCTCTGCCATCGCCAGATTAAGCTTAATTGTATTCGGGTCACCTAGCCGGAGTTTGGCTAATTCTTCTTCAGCCTCGTCGAATTGTTTCGCGCCGATATAAGCCCTTACACGAAGAATTCGGCTTCTCTCACTGGGGTCAAAAAACTCCTCGTAAGTATTTATGTTATATATAGCCGTCGTCCACGCGTTGAAGTTCAAAAGCATCTCAACATAATCTAAAGTTGCTTCGGATTCAAACTGAGTAATATTTCCTTTGATCGCACTTACCAGAAATTCCATGGCTGCACCAACTTCAGGGGTGTCCATAAAAATCCTCGAAAGAGTGTAGGAAAGTTGTGCATCCGTTCTTGCAGATGCTTTAAGTTGCTCGTAGGCTGCATATAGCTTTCTGATGGCAAGGTCTCTATTTCCCTTTGCAAGCTCAAGCATTCCCTGCCATTTAACAACCTGTGGTTCTTCACCACTACCAAGAATCTGCTCAATTTCATGCACCGCCTGTTCGGCATCTCGTAACCAAACTGCGGTCTCCGACTCTGTTCTCACCACAACAGGCTCGAGTATCTGGCCGATATAGCACTGTGCAAGAAAAGCATATAATGAAGCTCTATTTATTTTATTTGCCCAGTTACGCGGACCACCTTTCTCCTGTGCGTTTGGCAAAGTAAGCGCGTTCTTTGCTATTTCTATCGCTTTATTGATATCTGACTTTTGTCCGTAGCAGGAAAACCTGCGATAGTAAAAGTTGGCCACATTCATTGCATAAACAACCTCGTCCGGGTCCAATTTATTTGCCTGTATAGCTGCCTCTGTAGTCTTATCAAGATATTTATGGCCTAATTGCAGGGCCGAATAGAATCGAGAAAGTGCTGAAAACGCCTCTGCACTCTTGGGGAATTTGTCCACAAGTGATAAAAATTCAGGTTCGAGCTGTTGAATTTGCTCCCTGCCAATTTTCCGTGCAAGTAAAAGTTTCAACGATAGGAGATTAATATGTGTTTTCGGGTTATCACCAACCTTTTTAACCGCTTGCTCCAAAATTGCCTTGGCTTGTTCCATAGCTTTGTCTCTTCCCTCAAGATCAGCTCTTGAAGCGAGAACCTCTCCCTTTGCTATA
>CAYWUO010000041.1:0-9294 GCA_964461285.1 uncultured Pirellulales bacterium | reverse complement strand
AACAGCTTGCTCTAAAAGTTCGAGAGCACTGTTTGCGGCTTTATCTCTTTCTTCAAAATTACCTCTTGAAGTAAAAATTTCCCCCTTTGCGATAATCGCTTGCGCCAAATACCAATAGGCATCAATGTTGTCTGGTTCAAATTCCTGGACCTTTTTCAAATCTTCTGTCGCTTGAATAAACAACTCATCCGGATCGGTAACAGCCCCCATCCGTGCCAGTTCAAGGCATGCTCGGCCTCTAATTAAATATAAATATGGACCCAAAAACTGCTCGTGAATCCGCATTTTCGGCGTTTCAAATATTTCCCATTTACTAACGTTTTCCATAAACAGGTCTGTATCCTTTGCTACATCTATAAATTCTGATGCCTGGTCACGCACTTCCTGCCAAACTTGATTTATACCGCTATCAGCCATCATGTAGAAATACTGCAATTGACCAAATCGAGCTTTCGCATTCTGTGGGTCTAATCTGATTATTTGGTCCCAGCACCCCAGCACATAGCGCCATTGGTCATGTTCTGCATAGGTATCCATTTGGATATATGTATCCGCAAGCTTGAAAAGGATATCAGTTTTGAGTGAGTTGACATTCGCCCGGGAACGCGCCTTATTATAGCTGCGCCCAGCCCTCTGGTACTCCTTTATCTTCAAATCTTTGTCTGTCGCCTCATTAGCTGCTTTAATTGCTGCATCACCTTCTCTTATGAACTTTTCCGGGTCCCGTGTCTGGTACAGAACTGCCAAAATGAGAATCACTATCACGATGGCAAGAATCGCCGACCCAATAAGTGCTACTTTTTTATTTAATCTCTTCCTAGCCATAAATTTTTCCCTTCCCCGGTCCGCCGGGACAAAAAACCGCAATTATAAAGACCATCTTTTCCCATATTTTTGCTCATGATTTATATATCTGGGCGTTATTTTGCAACGCATTGTAGGACCCGGTTTTTTCGACGTTTTGCCCAGTGAGACCTGACTGAATAAGGAACATCCCAAATGCCCTGTATTCAGGTTCCCACAGGATAAAGGGGTATTTGGAGGCCATGTTATATGCTTTGAATCCGCCAAAATACATCAACTTATTCACCACTATCCTCTTTTTTCCAGTCAGGCCAATGCTCTGTTTCCAAAATGGGCAAAATCACGCTTAAAAGCTTTTGACCTGCTGCAAGGGCTTCTTCTTTGTCCGGCATAACAATGTTCTGATTAAAAGCCAATTCAACTTTAGAGAAATACGAATATTTACCAAAAAGGTTCTTATTTAAAGCCATTCTGGCTTCCTCTCTGCTGCCCACATATGCCCCATTAACGTTAAAAAAGTAAAAAATAGGGAATTTCAACTTATTATGCCAGAGACCTGACTCAGCACTGCCAAAAACAATATATTTCCCCTGTATATTTCTTCTGAAACCAGCATTATTGTCTATTTTACATGTTATATTATCCGATGACAAACTTTGATAGCCGCCTCCTGTGTAGCATTCTTCCGGTGCATGTACCACCATACCTGGAAACTCATAATAAGTAATAAACAAAAGAAATTTCCGCACAACACTGTCAACCTTTACATCGGTATCCTCCAAAACCCACTGGATGTAATCCTCTGTACCAAGTTCTTTAATAATCTGTCTGTTTTCGATTCCAATTTTCGATATTACTTTATAATGACTTAAATCCTTTTCATCCAAAAGGTCTAAAGGTTTTTTCAACGGTAAGGGTTCCTTATCTGGAATGACCACGCCTAATATAGGTTTAATAATCTCACCTATGGCAAGTACTGCAATACAAATCAAAAAGGCTGGCTGAAGATAAACTCGCATATTGTATCTTTTACCCCTCATCACTCATTATGCTTACGAACCACAATATCATCTGTAACTATACGGCTCTCTTCAACAAATAAAGCCGACATAAACCACGCAAGAAAACCATATAAGCCAAACGCTAACGGCAACATCGCCAGTCCAAGCAAATCGTGATAAATGCCTTGTGTGTATTTTGGATGTAGTAGTACATAAATGAATCCCGTGGATGTCACTCGTATGATGTTGCATAATATCGCTATTGGTATTGTGCTTGCCAACAAGACAATACGCTGCCATATAGGCCTATAGTGCAGATACGCCATAGCTACACCCAAGGCTAAAAATGCCATCAGCAGTCGCATTCCGCTGCAGGCTTCGGCCACATTAAGTGCGGGCTCCATTTTTTGGCCTTTATAAAAAATGTCTATCACAACACCGCTAACCGTAGCTTCCATCTGAGGAACCAGGTTCAACAACGTAGTCGCTATTGTAGCCGCAAGCTTTCGCATCGGCATAGTCAGCGAAACATAAAATCTTTGCGGCAATGGTACAGCAAATACCAGAAAAGCAATCGGAAGCCACGTATATCTGACCAGATGCCAGCCGCCCATAAATAATACAACTGCTCCAAGTGACGCTATCACAGAAATATTGCGAAAGTATGCGTATCCGGATGGGCTAACCATGTTGAAAAAATAAAACATAATCCCACAAATCAGAAAAAACAATCCCAGATAATTCGGCTTCAACTCGCCCTTTTGAACAGAACCCAGAAGTTCCTCTTTTTTCTGATTAATGAAGTATAAGCTAAAAAGCGGGATTAGAAAACCATGCGACCAGCTGCTGTCCGTAAGCCATCTGCGGACATTCTCCTCGACCTCATTGCGGAAAAGATAGTAAAATAAACTCCCTATTATCAAAATCTTGATGTAATTATGCAACCCAAGCTCACGCCAACTTGACTTTTGCAAAGGCGCACTTATTTTGGTTCCTTCTGATATGGGTGAATAAGTATTGTCCACCATGCTAAGAACACAAAGCTAAGAATCATGTGCAAAAAAACCGTGAAGTTCCACAGTTTTACGTTTTCCGCTTTACTTCTCTCAGAACCTGCTCAGAAGAAATGATCTTCCGGCCATAAGAACTACTGCTTCATTCCCATAAATGTCGTACCATAATTCCAGTCTGCGTATGCAAAGTTACGATCATAAATAAAGCCAAATCCATAGGTAGCCCTAAACGCATTTCGCAAAACAGCACGCCATATTGAAGTCGGGTGCGTTCCGACATTGATTAAATCATTGGGCTTGATAAAGAAGTCCGGTTGCTCACCACTGGCAATTTTATCCAGATCAACCATAACAATTTCTTCTTTATCTTCACCTATCCTCCTGACGACCTCACAGTGTTTTGGCCAAGCCAGCGCGTCCAAGCCACCCGCTGCAGCTATTGCCATTTTCAACGTCATTGGTCGGCCTGTAATATTAATATATCCCTGATAGTTGACATTACCCATTATACAAAATTCTCCGATGATGTCAACTGGAACATGAATACTATCACCAGGTTTTATTAAGATATTATATCGTGGGTTTCCAGCGAGGAGCTTATCAGTCGGAATCTTTATAACTCGCGTCGGAGATTGCTCAGCCCATTCGAAACCCGGTGCCACCAATTCCCCGGGTAACTCAATTGCTCCTCTTGGTTCAATTTCAATCACCTGACTCGGCAGTTCGGGCTGGACAGGAGGGCCAACTTGAATTGGAATCCATTTACCGTCTTGAAATATCCACTCAATACGCCCCTCTCCTCCTTGCTCCTCTATCCCTTCCGGAACAATTGGCTCAAAGGTTGGTTCAGGGATGTCCATTCTAATATCTATTGGTTCCTCGATTATCCCCGGTACCTCCAGAGCAGATGGTTCTCCAAATGACCTAAGAGCCTCTTCTATATCTATCGGTTCCTCGAAGGTCTCCGGAGCAATCGGTTCAGTAAATGATTCCGGCGTTTCTTCTATATCTATTTGCTCATCAACCCTTTCCTGGCGAGCCCGACTCGATAATGTTTTCAATATGTCCTGAATACTTACCGGCTTGTCTGTTCTCTCCGAATCAGTAAGCCCTAAGGATGGCTCTGGTTCCGGCTCTCCCCACTGCTGCTTGCTACTACGTGATGGCTCAACAACATTTGGCCAATCCATATCAACTTGCTCTCTCTCCGTCGCCAGTTCTGCAGAAGCTATAACTACTTTACTTTCGGGCCATTCATGTTGGGCTAATGGTGTTATAACTTCCAGCCACTCTTTTTCCGGCTCAATCAGGTCCTCCATAATTGGCTCAGTAAACTCAAACCCTTGCTCATTTAGCTCCGGCAAACGTATATCTTCTATGCCGGTAATCTCCGGCTCAGTAAGCCCTGGCAGAGTAAACGTTGGTTCGGTCAGTTCTGGCGCAGTAATCCCTGGTTCAGTAAACTCTGGCTCGATAACTTCGAACTTCATCGGCTCGTCCATTAAGCCAATTCCTCTGGTATGACGTGAAACATAAATATAGCTTACATTAAATTGCCGGGGACCACGTGCTGTCGCGAGTGCATCGGTCAACCTGAAATCATATCGCGGAATGACATACCGACCAGGAATTTCCACTCCGTCACCCAATATTGAATAGCTTCGTTGTTGAGAGCTTATCATAGTTACGGCTACTGATGGATTCCTCAATATGCTCGGCGAAAGGATTTGTCTTATCTCCTCTTCAAGTTGAATCTCAGTGGCTCCTGCTGCCTGAATTACACCTACATCCGGTATGGATATCTTTCCAGTTTCGGTAACGATATAGTCATTTAAAACTGGCTCTCCCTCTCGATACAACTCGAAAATTGATATCCTTACAATGTCACCGGGATTAAATACATAGTCAGTTTCAACTAATCTGGTATCTTCCGGTCTCGGATCTTCCGCTCCTTCCCAGCCTTTCTGTTCTTCCTCCGCCACACCTAACGTATCCAGTATTACATTGACCGCCGGAGTAGGACGAAACCTGCCGATTTGTGTCGGGTCAAAGAACTTGTTGCCACAACCGGATGAAATAGTCAGAATCAAAAGGAAGAAAGTACCAAATATTATAAAAAACGCTTTGCCTTTTTGTACAGTTTGTATCCTTTTCATGGTATTCAAATCCCAAAAAATCACCGAGCATTCAGAATAGCTCTAAATAGCTCTAATCTGTCAATATCACGTGTTCACTCGATGAAATTTATCGGTTCAATACCCTTGCTGCTTAACTTTTTTTAACTGCGATAAAAGCAATATTACAAAGAAATTAAATTCGCCTTTTAATACACCGCACAAACGGATGGCTCCATATAGGACGTAGAAAAACAAACAAGTAATTTAAGGTGAAATTTTAGATTAAACTCGCCGCAACTATCGATTTAAAAAGCAGTTATGCAAACAACCGGCTTTTACTATATATTTGTCGGGCCGCCTCTTATCGCCTAACAACGAGCAATCAGTTACTTTATGCTTTGGGGCTAAGGGATTTGCTCGCTTTTGCCGCTTACTTATGCCCGATAATTACACTTATACCAGCATAGGTAAAAAACCGGTTTAGAAGAAAACTTGTATGAAAAAACAAATAAAAATTCATTAATTCAAGACTTCTTCAGCGCCTTCTTTTTGCTCAGGATTGCGAATCCAAGAACTGCAAAAAGCACAACTGCCGCTATGTGTCCGACGATTGTGGCACCCATTTGGTGCATATGGCTTTTCACGAATATGCTGAGTTCCGGAAACATCACGTCAAGCAGTAATCCTGCTCCGAGAGCACATACCATAACCGTCAAAATATACATTACTGCCGTTCGCCTGCCTAAAACCTTCCAGATTGTTGTAAAGCTGGCGGCATTCGTAGCAGGCCCGGTTATAAGAAATACCAGTGCAGCGCCCGGAGTTAATCCTTTCAAGATTAACGCCGCCGCTACCGGAACCGAAGCTGTTGCGCAAACATATACTGGTATGCCCAGAAACATCATCACTACCATTGCAAAAATACCGGTGCCCAACAGCTCCTCTGCAAGAAAGTCATCCGGTACAATTGCTGAAATAAACGCAGCTATAATCAGTCCTACAAGCATCGCTTTGCCTATGTCGCGAGGCAGTGTAACAAAGCCGAATTTTAATCCTCTGACAATTCTCCTCTTGCTGTCTGGATCCTCACAACACTCATCCGTACATTTTGCCGTCGCCCGGCTTTCTTCTTTTGGTCCTTGACTAAAAACGCTAACGATGCCTCCGCCGATTATGCCTGTTACCAGCGCAACCACCGGCCTGAAAATTGCAAAGACGGGCCCGAGAAGACTTAAGGTAACGAAGATGCTGTCGGCGCCGGTCTGAGGTGTAGACAACAAAAATGATATTGTCGAACCTTTGCTTGCTCCATGCTTATATAGTGACATTGATACCGGAATCACCCCACACGAACACAAAGGAAGCGGAATGCCGAAAAGCGACGCCTTTAACAAAGGCCATACCCCCCTGCCGCCAAGATGCCTTTCTACAAACTTCTGTGAAACCAGCACCGAGAGAACCCCGGCTACCAAAAAGCCGAATAAAAGATAAGGAGACATCTCGGCTACCGTACCCCAGAAATCGAACACAGCCTGCTTCAAATATTCAAATATGATATTGTTCGTCATTATTTGTGAACCTGCCTTACGTTCCAGACATTCAAAATAGTATCATAAATTATCCAGACCGTTCTAACAACGGTCTTCAACTGTTGATACGCCTGATGTGTTTGACAGGTTCTACTTGAAAGTGATTTCAGCAAGATTCTGCTGAAAAGCTCCGCGTGAATCCGTTCTAAAGACTTCTATCTTGGCAGGAACCAAAACGCCACTTTTCTCAACCTCGGTATAGTCATAACCGCGAACTGCCAGGAATTTTTTCTTACCACTGTCGGCAAACCAAATTGTATCGACTAACAAGCCTTCCCTGTTCTGATAGAAAATAACCTCAGACCAATACGAACCAGCTGGCTCCTGGTTACCGGTTGTATCAAAGGATTGGATAGTCCGATGAAACGGATAATACCACAACCCATTCATTTTGACCGGCATATCAACTTTTGTAAAGACAACCGAGTCATCTAAAAAACGTACCGGCGCTGTTATTATCATAAGTATTGCCTCCGCAAAATCACGATAAAATCCTGCAATCGCCGATATATCACTTCGCTTGTCGCCAGCCGGCATACTAAAGCGGCCTTTCGATAATTGCCAGACGAGTTTACTCTGTGGCTCCCGGGCTGAAATTACAATATAATCCAGCCACGGATAAATCTCATAATGATGTTCCGTAAGATAGAAGCCTCCATCCTGCTCGTATAAAGTTACCACACAATCGAATTCCATCTTTTTTGCTTTGGCCCAGCTCTGCAGACCTCCAGCCGCTTCGATTGTATCAGATGCAAAATCCGGAATAACAAAATTAGGGTCAGTCAACCGCTCGTAAACCGGTACAATTACTTTCCGCTTATGTCGTGGCTCACAGCTTGCAACAATAACAGCAGCTATAACAATCAACCAGATTATCTTTGAGACAGGGTTATTCATTTCGACACGCTAATTTTGAAAGTTGCTCCATTAAAGCATACCTGCCGACAGCATCGGCCTTGGCAAGTTTGATTAATGCAGCCGCCGCTTCCGGCTTCGATTGCTTTAGACTTCGATAACGATTCTCTCCGTAGGCATATTCTTCGAAATCAAATGTGGGTGGCTTCGAATCAAGCTGCAGCGGATTTTTGCCCTGCTCTTTCAATCGGGGGTCGAATCTGTACAAAGGCCAGTGCCCGCTGTTGACCGCCTGCTTCTGATGCTCGTAACCGTTTACGAGGTTGTAACCGTGAGCAATACAGTGGGCGTAAGCAATAATCATCGAAGGCCCGGGATACGCCTCTGCCTCGGCAAAGGCCTTGACAGTTTGATTTGTGTTCGCACCTATAGCCACCTTGGCAACATAGATATTACCATACGTCATAGCCAGCAGCCCAAGGTCCTTTTTAGGCGCAGCTTTGCCTGCTGCTGCAAATTTTGCCACTGCTGCTCTCGGCGTGGACTTCGACATCTGTCCGCCTG
This sequence comes from uncultured Pirellulales bacterium, assembly GCA_964461285.1. Classification (GTDB taxonomy): domain Bacteria; phylum Planctomycetota; class Phycisphaerae; order Sedimentisphaerales; family Anaerobacaceae; genus CAZBWE01. The sequence continues at coordinate 1,351 of CAYWUO010000041.1, read as the reverse complement.
TATTGGAATACACTTCCGTATCCAAAACAAGGGCATTAACATCAATCCCGCTGGCCAGCACATGGTCAAGCCCACCGTATCCGATATCGTAAGCCCATCCATCACCACCAAGGGCCCAGACCGATTTTCGCACGAGATAGTCTGCTACATTCAGCAACTGCTTACATTCCGGGCAGTTGCTTTTTTTGCATTGCTTTATGAGTGTTTCCACCCTTGCCCGCTGTTGTTCAATAGAGCTTTGCTGCGGCTCATTTGCCAGCGTAGCCGTTCGGATTTCTTCCGCCAGTTTCCCATCAACACATCCTTTCTCCGCTACCTTGGCCAATAGTTCAAGGGCAAGCTCTTTAAATTTATTCACAGTCAGCCGCATACCCATTGCAAACTCGGCGCTATCCTCGAACAAGCTGTTACTCCAGGTCGGCCCCCTGCCGTCTTCTCTTTTCGTATAAGGAGTCGTTGGCAGGTTGCCGCCGTAAATAGACGAGCAGCCGGTCGCATTTCCAATATAGGCCCTGTCTCCGAACAGTTGCGTAAGCAGTTTTACATAAGGCGTCTCTCCGCAGCCTGCACAGGCGCCGGAGTACTCGAATAACGGCTGGATTAACTGACTGCCCTTTACCGTATCGGGCTTGAAAAGCTTCGGGTCTGTATTTGGAATTGACAGGAAATATTTGTAATTCTCGCGTTCCTTCTCTCGAAGCGGCTCCTGCAGTGCCATGTTGATTGCCTTTCGGCCTGTCGGCTTTTTGTTTTCGTCTTTCTCCTCTACCGGGCATTTAACAACGCAGGCCCCACAGCCGGTGCAGTCCTCAGGTGCCACCTGGACGGTGAACTTCATACCGGCATAATCTTTGCCTTTTGCATCTGCACTTTTGAACGTTTGCGGAGCATCTTTGAGATACTTTTCATCGTACGCCTTTATCCTTATCGCGGCATGCGGACATACCAAAGAGCACGTCCCGCATTGGATACAGATATCCGGCTCCCACTGTGGTATATTTACGGCAATATTTCGTTTTTCATACTGGGTGGTCCCGCTTGGAAACTTGCCGTCAGCCGGCATTTTACTTACCGGCAGTTTATCTCCTCGAAATACAATCAGCTCCGCCGTCACATTCTTTACAAAGTCAGGAGCATCCTCCGGGACCGGCGAACGCATCTTTATTTTACTGGTAACCTTATCAGGAACTTTAACTTCGTAAATCCTCTCCAGCGCACCATCGACAGCGGCATTATTCATTGTCACGATTTTCTCACCCTTTTTACCGTAGGTTTTTTTAACAGCATCCTTGACGGCGCCGAGAGCGGTACCCTGAGAGATAACATTGCTTATCTTGAAAAAGGCGGTCTG
>CAYWUO010000040.1:0-14655 GCA_964461285.1 uncultured Pirellulales bacterium | reverse complement strand
ACAAACTGGATTTACCCGAGATTGAAGTTCTTTGCGATGTCGATAATTTACTTTGTGGCGAAAACGGAGCTGCAAGGACATACGGTCCGCAAAAAGGCGCTACTGCTGAAATGGTCGAACGGCTCGAAGCCGGACTAAATCACTTAGCCGAGGTTGTGAGCCGGCAATTGGGAAAGCAAATAGACACAATCCCCGGAAGCGGTGCAGCGGGAGGACTGTCAGCAGGTGCGATTGCCTTTATGAATGCAAAGCTGGTCAGCGGCGCCGAGACAATTATAAACGAGACCGGCTTAGCAAAAGAAATCAGCGATACAGACTGGGTCATTACAGGCGAGGGGCGATTTGATTCACAGTCTCTCCGCGGCAAAGTCGTATCCGGAATTACAAAAGTTGCAGTACGAAACCGGGTAAAGGTTGCAGTCATCGCAGGGAAAGTGGCGCTGCCGGAACAACAATGGCGGGATTTCGAAATTTCGGCTGCGCTCAGTGCCGCAGAGGAAACAATGTCTCTGGATTATGCTATTTCTAATGCTGAGACTTTATTGGCCGATGCAGCTAAGAAATTCGCGAAAACAAATCTCAGATAACAATCTACTATCAATTCATACAAAGTTCCGACGGTCCCAAAAGCCTTCTTGCATTTCGCAGCTTGGCCTGTTATTATCACAATTTCTAGGAAGGTTTGAGTTATTCGTAGGAGAAGAGCAGTTATGTCGGTTTCCGCTGAAAAAATAGCAGAACTGGAGAAAATGGCAAGGAAACTGCGTCATGATATCGTAATGATGATTGGAGCGGGCAAACCCGGCCATCTGGGCGGCTCGTGTTCGATTGCTGATATTATTGCAGTATTATATTTTCACAAGATGCGTCATAATCCCAAGGAGCCAAAATGGCCGGATAGAGACCGGCTGTTGCTGAGCAAAGGTCATGCTGCCCTGACTCAATATGCAGTCCTGGCAGAATGCGGATATTTTCCGGAAAAAGAATTAAGCACCCTCAAGGAGCTCGGCTCGATGCTTCAGGGGCATCCTGAGATGTTAAGGATGCCGGGCATCGAAGCGAATACCGGCTCACTCGGACAGGGGCTCAGCATTGCCTGCGGAATGGCCTTGGCCGGAAAGCTTGATAAAAAGGATTATAAAGTTTACTGCATATTGGGAGATGGAGAGATTGCCGAGGGACAGATATGGGAGGCCTCGATGACGGCGGCTTTTTATAAACTGGACAACCTCGTGGCGATTTTCGATAAGAACCGCGTGCAGGCGATGGGGCCTATCGTGGAGCGATACGATACGAACCCACACGGTGAAAAGTGGAAGGCTTTCGGGTGGCAAGTTTTGGAAATTGACGGGCACAGCGTCGAAGAGATAGCCGAGGCGCTGGATAAAGCCGATGAAGTGAAAGGCCAACCGGCGATGATTGTTGCCAATACGGTGAAGAGCAAGGGAGTACCTTTCGCGGAGGGCAAGGCGGAGTTCCATCACGGGATAATGACACAAGAGCAGCACGAAACGGCGAGACAACTATTCGAGGAAGATTGCGGATGAACATGCAAAATTGCAGAACGGTATACGGTGAGACGCTTGTAGAATTAGGCAGGGAAAATGAGCGGATTGTAGCGCTGGATGCGGATTTATGTAAATCGACGATGACGAGGCTTTTCGAGCAGCAGTTCCCTGAGCGCTACTTCGAGATGGGGATTGGTGAACAGAATATGATTTCGGTGGCGTCAGGTCTGGCGATTAGCGGCAAGATTGCGTTTGCGAATTCGTTCGCGGTGTTTGCTACGGGTCGGCCGTATGACCAGATTCGCGTGAGCTGCATCAGTAATGTTAACATTAAGATTATGGGGTCGAGCTGCGGGCTCTCGGACTTCGGAGACGGGGCGACTCATCAGAGCATCGAGGATATTGCCATTATGCGGGCGATACCGAATATGACCGTTCTGTCACCTGCCGACGGCATAGAGACAAGAAAGATGGTAAGAGCGGCTGTCGAGCACGAAGGTCCTGTATATATTCGCATCCTTCGTAATGAAGTACCGGATGTTACGGACGAAAAGGAGAAATTCGAAATCGGCAAACCGAGCGTGATACGGCAGGGGTCGGATGTTACGGTCTTTGCCCATGGCTATATGGTCTATAAGGCCCTCAAGGCCGCCGATACCCTTCAAAAGCAGGGCATATCGGTGCGGGTTGTCAATGTCAGCACTTTGAAACCGCTCGATGAACAAGCCATTAAAGAACTGGCCGGTGATGTAAAAGCAGTTGTAACAGTCGAGGAGCATACGATAATCGGCGGTCTTGCAAGTGCTGTAGCTTTTATACTGAGAGGCCAAGCCATACCGATGGAGGCAATCGCCGTACAGGATTGCTTTGGCCAGTCAGCGCTGAGCTATGAAGAGCTGCTGGAACATTATGGCCTCACTGATACGGCGATTGTAAAAGCGATAAAAAAGGTTTTAGCATAGCCGGAGGTATACATTCGTGAAAACAATGAAGGCAGTAGTCAAATATGAGAACAAGCCGCATGCGACGGAATTGCGGGAGGTGCCGATTCCGGAAATCGGTGAGAGTGACGTATTAGTGGAGGTCGCGTATATCGGCGTATGCGGGACCGACCCGCACATGCATACGGGCGCGGTGAAGTTCGATTTTAACTGCCCTTTTATTTTAGGGCACGAATTCGCCGGCACGATTGTCAAAGCCGGTAAACAAGTAACCGAATTCAAAGTCGCGGACCGCGTTACCTCTGAAACCCACGCGGACTACTGCGGCCATTGTACTCTCTGCCGCACGAACAATTATCACCTCTGCAGGGAACGGAAAGGATTTGGTTTTCATCTTGACGGGGCATTTACAAAATATGTCAAAGTCCCGGGCAGAATCCTGCACAGGGTCCCGGACAACGTTTCGCTAAAAGCGGCATCATTAACCGAGCCGTTATGTGTGGCCTATAAGTCGGTTATATGCAACAGCACCGTCAGTCCCGGCGACACGGTAGTTGTAATCGGGCCGGGGCCGATTGGATTATTGTGTATGAAGATGGCGCAATTCTCAGGAGCGAGCCAAATCATCGCCATCGGCACAGAAGGTGACGATAACCGGCTGGAATTAGCAAAGTCTTTCGGAGCTACAATCACTATTAATAGCAGTAAGAAGGACCCTCTGCCGAAAATAATGTCTCTGGGTGACGGCTACGGTGCGGATTTAATCGTTGATACCGCCGGATCTGCCGAGACGTTGAAATTATCGATGGCTGCTGTTCGCCCGAACGGCCAAATTACCAAGATTGGCTGGGGACCGAAACCGGTAAACTTAAGTCTGGACCCACTGATTGCCAAATCCGTCACCTTAAGGGGACATTTCAGCCATACCTGGGACGTCTGGGAAAAATGTCTGACAATGATGGGTAAAGGTCAAATTGACCTGGAGCTTTTAATTACGCACGAGCTTCCTATTGATAAATGGGAAGAGGCATTCGAGCTGGTAGAAAAGAAAGAAGCGGTCAAAGTGGCCTTGGTCCCGATTGACTAAAGTTTTATTATGATTTTTACAGGATAAAGAAAATGAAAAAAATAGGTTTTATTGGATTGGGAATCATGGGTAAGCCCATGGCTATGAATCTGATTAAAGCAGGTTTTACCCTGACGGTTTATGATATCAGGCCCGAGCTGGTGAAAGAGGTGGTAGCAGCCGGCGCTAAACAAGGCAAGTCCAGCAGTGATGTTGCTGCACAAAGTGAAGTTGTAATTACAATGCTGCCAAATTCACCTGATGTGAAAAAGGCCGTGCTCGGAGAAAATGGAGTCTTAGAGGGTGCAAAAGCGGGCTTGATTTTGATTGATATGAGTTCGATAGCTCCTTTGGTCGCCAAAGACGTCGGCGCAGAAGCCCAGACCAAAGGCGTTGAAATGCTCGATGCGCCCGTTAGCGGCGGTGAGCCGAAGGCCAAGGACGGGACACTTTCAATTATGGTTGGCGGTAAAAAAGAGGTCTTCGAAAAGGCCGAGGACATCCTCAAGATTATGGGTGCCTCTGCAGTCCTGGTCGGCGATATCGGCAGCGGTAACACAACCAAACTTGCAAATCAGATAATCGTGGCGTTGAATATTGCCGCAATGTCCGAGGCGATGGTACTGGCAACAAAGGCCGGTGTAGACCCGGAAAAGGTTTACAATGCCATCCGTGGCGGACTGGCCGGCAGCACCGTCCTCGATGCCAAAGTGCCTCTGGCCCTCGACGGTAATTTTAAGCCCGGTTTTAGAATTGAGCTGCATATCAAGGATTTGGCAAATGCCCTGGATGCCGCCCACGAGATTGGTGTACCCGTGCCCTTAACCAGTGGCGTAATGGAGATTATGCAGGCGCTCAAGGTCGATGGAAAAGCAGGCGATGACCACGGCGGTATTATCCAGTTCTATGAGAAGCTGGCTGCAGTGGAGGTTAGACGTCAAAAAAAATAAAGTACAAATGAAGCTGAATAATCTTGAGTGAAAGGATTCTTTCCGTGTTTCTGATTATACTTCTGCTCATCAGTGTGCTTTTTATTGTCATCTCGACAAGCAAATTTCACCTTCACCCTTTTCTTGCCCTTTTGTTTACCGCTGTTGGTTTTGGCTTATGCGCCCGGATGCCGCTTCCCGAAATTGTGAAATCAATCAATGGCGGATTCGGTGGTACTATCGGCAGCATTGGAATCGTAATCATCGCCGGTGTTATCATCGGAACATTTCTAGAGCATTCGGGTGGGGCCTTTGCAATAGCTGAAAGAATCCTGAAAATTATCGGTGAAAAGCACGTGCCTTTGGCAATGTCTATCATAGGCTACTTTGTTTCCATACCGGTTTTTGCGGATTCCGGCTTTGTTATCCTTACGCCTTTGAACAGAGCACTTGCCAAGAGAGCTAAAATTTCCCTCGTAGGGCCTGCAATAGCTTTAGCTGTCGGCCTGACTGCTACTCACTGCCTTGTGCCTCCGACACCGGGGCCTATCGCTGCTGCCGGCATACTCGAAGCCGACCTCGGGCTGGTTATTTTTTTGGGCTTGATTGTCAGCGCATTTGCCCTCGTGGTCGGCTGGCTATTCGCTACAAAATTCGCCTCGAAAATTTATATAGACCCCAATCCCGAGCTATCGCAAGCTGATATAGAAGCCAAACTCAAAGAAGCTCCGTCTGCGTTTAAGGCATTTACTCCGATTATAGTCCCGATTATTCTGATTGTGATTAAATCCGTTTCTGATTTTCCGACCTACCCCCTTGGCCAGGGTCATTTTAAAAATATTGTAGGCTTTATAGGAGAGCCGGTCATCGCATTACTCATTGGCGTTTTTCTGGCTTTTCGGCTTCCGAAGAAGCTCGATATGCAGATGTTATCAACCACCGGATGGGTTGGAAAGGCAATGTTAAATGCGGCTTTAATAATTATGATTACCGGGGCTGGCGGTGCCTTCGGAATGGTCCTGCGCAACTCTCCCATTGCCGATGTGATTGGCGATTCTCTTTCACAGGCCAATCTGGGCATCTGGCTGCCGTTTATTATCGCCGCAGCCATAAAAAGTGCGCAGGGCTCATCGACAGTTGCACTGATTACAGCCGCATCTTTAATAGCGCCGTTAATGCCGTCTTTAGGTTTTGAGACGGGAATTGCCAAAGCCCTCGTCGTATTATCAGTAGGTGCCGGCTCGATGGTTGTCTCTCACGCAAATGACAGTCTTTACTGGGTTGTTACACAAATGACCGGAATGGATGTCAAGACCGGTTATAAAACCCATACCCTTGCAACTTTAATAATAGGTCTTACCTCGATTCTTACCATTTGGGTCATCAGCTTAATTGCTTTATAGTGTGTCGACGTACTGTTTGCTTCGGAATAAAGATGACTTGGTTGGAAAGATTACATACAAAATCACAAATAGCAAAGAATGATTAGCCCCGTTGCTCACGATAAGGGAATTAAAACGAAAAAATAACCGAATTATCAGATGTCCGCTTTCACTCAAAACTGCAGCCCTCGACCGTCAACGGAACTGTTATTTTCTCGACGGTTCTCTTCACGGCATCGAGCAGTGTCTTCCTGTTTTCAATAGTTGCTGTAATATCCAGAAACATTAACTCATCTGCTCCCGCCTCGCAGTAAACGGAATCATTTTCCGCCGGGTCGCCCACGTTTTATCCTCGCCGTGCATCCCTGCCGTGGCCCGGGTCGAGATGTCACTCACTTCGAAGACATCCTCAAGACGTTGCCAAAGTCATTGACCATACAACAGCTTCTCGCTGATGCCGGCTATGACAGTGAAGACGCGCATCATTACGCCGGAGAAGTCTTGAACATCAAAACTACTATACCACTGCTCATTGGTCCACGTGCGCGGGGCTTGCCGAAAACTTATTACCGTCGACAAATGAAAACCGACTTCGATACCAAAAACTACCGCCAGCCTTGGCAAGTGGAAACGGTCTTTTCTATGATGAAGAAAAATCTCGGCCACAGCTTGTTTGGACACAATTATTGGAGCCAGTGTCGCGACATTATGCTGATGGTTCTTACACACAACATTACGATAGTACTACTTGTCAAAGAGCTTTTCTACAAAGCACCAATTCACTAATCCGCTAATTCTCTAATTCCCTGTTCTCCTGATGTCCACATCCTGATAATCTGTTAACCTGATAAACGTCTTTTATACTTATCCACGCATTAATGCATTGTTGTGAACATTCGTTAATCTGAATTTGGATTTTCAGAATAATACCTTAAAAGGTGAGCCGTCAAAATCTGGTACGAATCCCTCTTTTTCTCCTGCAACTGTCCAGCTATATTCCTTGTAGGATTTCTTATCTGATGTAAGGACTACTTTACCCTTCGCGATATACTCATCGTCAAGCCATCCAGTCACATATATCCTTCCTTTAAGGTTTCTAACTACGCTGGTATCCCAATTTGTTTCGAGAATAAGAAATTTACCTTTTGCTATAAAGTAAAGTTTTGACCGGTCTTCACCATCCTCGGTTTTGTAAATTTTTGAGGGGTCGATATTGCCTTTAAACGATGCCTGAACAACCTCCCAGGTTATCTCAGGTTTTGTTTTATATGTACCCCACCAGCCGCCTCTTACTCGGCCGTCGGTTAACATATACACCACTATCCTGCCTCTAAGCTTGTCATTTTGGAATGCATCGGTTCTGAAACGCAGATTATGAAAAATTTCCGGCTGCTCTTCTTTAGGTTGTTTAACCTCTTCATCAGACCGGACAATCCGGTCTTCCTCATTCCACGGCATACCTGAATCTGACCCTTTCATCAGCGACATCGGGTCTAACCAGATAATGACACCAAATACAACGATAAGAAGGACCATTATTATAAGAGCTATGCCGCTGCGTTCGCTTTGTCTTCGCCGTCTTGATTTCGTATCTCGCATAGTATCTCCCTTCCCGAATTTTTCTTCTCGTCAATCGTTCATCATCCGTCGTCCATCGTTATTTACGTTCGCCCATCAGTTCAGCTATTTTCGGCTCCATCGCCTCTGCCCATATCTTGTATCCGGCCTTGTTGGGATGCAGGTAGTCCGGCATAATCTCTCTGCTCAATGTCCCGTCTTCCGTCAGAAAGCCTTTATTGATATCGAGGTAATGAATCATCTTCCCGTCTGCTATCTGCGAAGCCAGTAGACTCGCTTTGGCGTTCTTTTCTCGCTGAGCCGATGGCTTCTCATTACGCGGGAATATTGCCAGCAGAAGTATCTTTGTCTTTGGAAGTCGTTTCCGCAGCCGCTTACATATAGCGGTAATTCCATCGGCTATCTCTTTTGCCGTGTAATCATCGCCGTTGGAATTATTCGTGCCAATCATAACGACCGCAAGCTTCGGAGATATCTTCTTGAAATTCGAATTGTCCAGCCGCCAAAGCACATGTTCTGTCCTATCGCCGCCGAAGCCCATATTGACCGCATTACGCGGCGAGTAATATTCTCTCCAGATTCTCCCGCCGTTACCTTCCCAGCCGTGGGTTATCGAATCACCGATAAAAAGCATATCGACTTTTTTATTCTTCAACCGCCTGTTGACCATATCATGGCGTTGCGTCCACCATTTTATTGTCCGTTCATCCGTCCGTGGTACCGGCGTAACCGCCGCATGTTTTTTGCCTTCACTCGGCTGATATACTTGTTCTTTCTGACATGCACAACCGGTGAATACCGCTCCTGCCAGCAGCAAAACGATAATAGTTGTTATTTTTCGTCTCATCTTTTTACTCCTTTCATAGCCAACAATTGCTTTTATATAATACCATTAAAATCCCATCTTTCAACAAGTTAATGCGTGGATTATTGCGAGACCTTTAGCCCGCGGCAATATCAAATCGAAAATCGCAAATTTTCGCCCTCCGTCATCTGTCGTCTGTCCTCACATGCTTTAGGATGGGATCAAATCAATAATTTCCCCTTGACTTTCTTTTTTTCTTAATATATAATTTGAAATGAAAGCGAAAACACCCGGAAGAAGCGATATTAAGATTTTCGATTGGCAATTTAAGACCTGTTGTCTTTAGTTGTATTAGAGTATTGAATAGCTTAATGATTTATTAAATGGGAGTTGATTATGAAGGGTATCATTGCAGGTATTGTTGCTGGAATCGTTGGTGCTTTATTATGGGCCATCTTTGCTGCTTTAACCGGATTTGAAATCGGCTGGATTGCCTGGGGCATTGGTGCTGCTGTAGGAGCGGCTGTGGCTTGGGGTACGGAAGGCAGCCCGACCAGCGCCTTTATTGCTGTAATTATTACAATTTTTGCAATTCTGGGAGGCAAATTCGCCGCGGTGGAAATGATTCTTTCCAAAGAAATCAAAGCCACCAATCAGGAAATCGTACAGATGATATATAATGATAATGAATATATAATTTCTTGGGTCGCGGATGATATTATCAGTGAGCTTGAGCAACGGGGCGAGACTATCGAATGGCCTGAGGGTGTTGATCCACAAAATGTGACTTCAAAAACAGATTATCCTGGTTTTATATGGGGTGTTGCAGAACAATCCTGGAACGCACGTACCGATGAGGAAAAAGCAGAATTCAGAAAAGCAGTCGAAGAACAAGTAAACGAAAATATCAGGTTGTTCGCATCCGAGGCCAGAGGCGAGGGTTTTCTGGAAAGTTTCGGTATCATAGATATCATCTTCTTTTTCTTGGCGATTGGAACAGCCTATAAGGTAGCCACCAAGTCAGAATGATGTTTTTCTTGGATTCGAATATTTCCCCGCCCTCCATTACCCATTTTCCGCTTTTTGTAATTCTGAGCGTAACGAAGAGAAGCGAAAAATCTCTACCCAATTAATCATTCATCAATAATCAATTAGTTTTGCCCTCTGTCTTCTGTCCTCTTTTTTTGTCATTCTGAGTGACCTGTGGTGAGCTTGTCGAACCATTTAGAGTTCTCGCTTTAGCGATGGTGGACGTTTTAGTGGCAAAAGCGAAAAAAACTCTATTGAACAAAAACCGGCCTTATGATATAAAGTGGTTCTGTTATTTAATTTATCCATAAGGAGACTTTAATATGGACGCATTAGAGCGGTATGACCCGCAGATTTACGAATTGATTCGTCAGGAGAAGGCCCGCCAGAGCGGCTGTATTCGTCTTATCCCGTCGGAGAACTACGTATCCGAGGCCGTAATGTTAGCCAGCGGCAGCTGCCTGACTAATAAATACGCCGAAGGTTATCCCGGCCGGCGGTATTACGAGGGCCAGCAGGTAACCGACCTTATCGAGATTATGGCACAGGAGCGGGCGAAGAAATTATTCAAAGCCGACCATGCAAACGTCCAGCCGTATTCCGGCTCCGTTGCCAATCTCGCCGCTTATCTTGCCCTGATCGAACCGGGCGATACCATTATGGGCCTGTCCCTACCCCATGGCGGCCATCTCACGCACGGATGGAAGGTCAGTGTTACGAGCCAGATATTCAAGTCTGTCTGTTACATGGTTCGTCCGGATAACGGCAGACTCGACTATAACGAGATTGCCGACCTTGCGAAGAAACACCGGCCCAACATCATTATCTCCGGTGCAACCGCTTATCCGAGAGAAATCGATTTTGAGACCTTCGGCCAAATCGCCAAAGACGTCGGCGCCTATCACGTTAGTGATATCGCCCATATCGCCGGCCTCGTCGTCGCCGGAATACACCCAAGCCCGGTACCACATGCAGATATCGTGTCAACGACGACACATAAGACCCTGCGTGGGCCTCGGGGCGGGATGCTGCTGTGTAAAAAAGAACATGCGCAAAAAGTAGATAAATCCGTCTTTCCGGGCCTGCAGGGCGGGCCGCATATGCATACGATGACGGCTATCGCGGTGGCAATGGCAGAGGCAGATACGCCGGAATTCGTCGCCTATGCAAAACAAATCGTCAGAAACGCCAAGGCACTGGCAAATAAACTGCTCGAATACGGATTCAACCTGTCTTCCGGCGGAACTGATAACCACCTAATCCTCATCGACCTGCGAAATAAAAAAATGACCGGAAAAAAACTGGCAAAGGCATTAGACAGGGCAAGAATCGTTACCAACTATAACACAACACCATTAGACCCTGCACACCCGGCTAATCCTTCCGGATTGCGGCTCGGGACACCGGCAATGACCACCCGCGGTATGAAAGAGCCACACGCAGAACTAATCGCCAGCTTTATAAATAAAGTCGTTGAAAATATCGATAACGAATCGGTAATCGAAGCAGTCGGCAGAGAGGCACTGCTGCTAAGCTCGCAGTTCCCTGTGCCGGGACACTTTATTATCCCAAATAAAAACACAGAGACAATAACGACCTCAGAACGCCTGACGCCGTGGCTGTTTAGTTAACTGGTTATTGGTAACTCGTTACTGGTGATTGGTTAATTGGAGGGATTAGATTCAAGATACAAGACTGCAGACTATAGAAGATGGAGGAGGAAAGAAATAAATGAAAACTTTCTGATTTTGATGATATATAAAGTGTTTCGATTCGTTAAATTTGCTATAAGTTCTGCGCAGCAATATCGGTAGTCTCTTTTATAGCTTCGTTGAAGACGAGCAACCAAATTCAGGGAGAGATTTATGAAGCGAGTTTTATCTTTTAGCGGTATATTATTATTACTTATTTTTGCCGGTTGTAATGCTCCCAAAAGCCAGCTTGAAGCCTTTAACCAGTATTTCAGAAGCTGCGATTATGAGAAATCGGTTTCGTTCGCTCAATCAAAAGTCGGCAAAGGCAAGCGGCCAAAGAACAACGATTTGCTGTGGGAATTACAACTTGGCTCCATTGAGAGGTTAAGGGGGAATTACCAGCAAAGCACAGAATACTTCGATAAGTCAGAAGAGCTGCTGAACTACTACGACTTTCAAAATAAACTGGCGGCTTCGGTTGCTTCTACAGTGGTCAATGAGAACGTCAATGCGTATGCGGGAGAAGAATATGACGGTATTATGGTCAATACCTACAAGGCCCTGAATTTCATCAAACAGGGCGACAATGACCTTGCGAGAGTGGAATTTAATCGTGCCCTCGACAGACAAAGACGTGCAAAAGAAGAATTTGCCGAAGAAATAGCCAAAATCAAAGAGGAAATAGAACAGGAAGAGAAAAAAGGAACAAAGAAGGTCAGAGAAAACGTTAATAATCCCAAAATAAATAATATCATAAACGAAAAATATCCATCTTTATATGGGTTCAGGGCTTATCCGGATTTTGTTAATCCCTTTACCACCTATATAGCCGGGATTTATTTCAACCTCGTCGGCGACCATTCCAAAGCGATTGATTTGCTAAAAGAATCTTATGGAATGGTGCCGGATAATGATTATATAGCTGAGGACCTGGCCATTACCGAGAGAATTCTCAACGGCCAGGAAAAACTGAACAATACTGTATGGGTGATATTCGAAAATGGGCTTGGGCCAGTCAAAGAAGAGTTCAGGGTAGATCTGCCATTGTATATTGTGGCCAGAAGTGTCAAGTACGTTGGTATTGCTCTTCCGAAACTGGAATTCAGGGAACAGGCGTATCCGTATCTATCAGTCAAAGCCGGCGGCAATACTTATGCGACCCAGCAGGTTGCAGATATGGACAGGGTAATTAGGACGGAATTCATCAAGGATTTCAAGGGCATTTTGACCAGGGCTATAATATCATCAACGGCAAAAGCGGCAGCACAATATGCGATACAGCAAGATAACAGCTCCGGAGCGGCGTTGGCATCGATAGCAATGGCAGTGTATTCTTTCGCAACGACAGCGGCAGATGTCAGAATATGGACAACACTGCCGAAAGACTTTCAAGTGGCGCGGCTTGGTATCCCAGAAGACAGGATTGTAACGATAGCCCCACCGGGCGGTGCACCAATTCCAATTCAGATTCCACCTTGCCAAAATGCAATGGTCTATGTTAAAATACCATTCAAAGGAGCAGGGATAGTTTATGATGTTATGACATTTTGAAGATTAGAAATTGTAATTAACGGAGAGAACTTATGAAAAGGTTAATGTTATTTTATATTTTTGTATTGTTTTTGGCTATCGGCTGTGGCGAAGAGCGCGAACCAAGGATACATGTGAGGGAGGGTGTCGCAAGTGACAATATTGTAAGCAATGTTGTAACCCGTCCTGTCGCCAAGGCATTTAGCGCCCTGATAGGAGAAGGTATTGTAGTTGATGAAGCTGTGACATTTAGAAATGACGGAGGTTTTCTCGAACTACACGTTCAGGGTCGTAACAAATCTTATAGTACCAAACGTTTCAGATACAGAGTGGAATGGCTGGATGCCAATGGGCTGGTTCTCGAAACAAAAACGAGTGTTTGGCTGCGGGCGTCGGCGATGGGCAAAACGCCCTTCAGCATTAAAGTCGTCGCGCCAAGAAAAGAAGCTGTAAATTTCAGAATGGACACAAGAAAATGGGAGTAAATTATGAAAGTAAAAATATTACAGACTATTACATTAATCAGTATTTTAGCGGCTGGCTGCGGGGAAGAAACGACGAATATTGATGTCGTGCATGATGATGGTAAACCGGTTATGGCTCTTGATTACCGTGACTTTGACCAGGCTGCGAGTGAATTGGTTCAGTCCCTGCTTGGTTCAGGAGCCCTTAAAAAAGAAGGTGGCGGAAGATACGTTGTCGCCACCGGCAGAGTCGTTAATGATACAATGCAGAGAATTGACACCGACCAGTTAATGTCAAAGATTGAGGAGGAGATGTTAAACAGTGGGCAGGCGGTTATGACGTCGGCGGTCGGAAGCGGAACCGATAAGCTGATTCATGAAACGAGGGAGCTGAGAGATTCCGAGGAGTTTGACCAAAGTACGATAGCTGAGAGAGGAACTCTTATCGCTCCGGAGCTCACTATTTCCGGCAAAATTTTCCAGAGAAATATCCGCTATGACAAGAAGACCCAGCAGGTCGAATACTACTTCCAGCTAAAGCTCAGCGACGCCAAAAGCGGACTGCGATTCTGGCAAAAGGAAATAATTGTTGGCAAAAGAGGCAGCAATAAAACTGTTGCCTGGTGAAAATATTAACCGTTTTTTTTTAGGGGTTCAGAAATGAAAAGGACCTGTATTATAACTGCAGTCTTGCTTTTGGCCTGTCCGAATTTGTATGCTGCTGATGCAAATGACGTTGTAGTACGAGAGGTTGTCGGCCAGGGCAGCAACAGAGAAGCAGCAATCAGAAATGCCCTGTACATAGCTGTCAGCCAGGTTCGGGGAGTTGAAGTCGGTTCGGGGACATACGAATTCGGATTTTCCGGAGCGGGCTTTGAAATCGACAGCGGACAGTCAGATAAGAAAAAGGTAGAATTCGATTCGTTATCCGTTGCAACAACCGGAACAACGCATACAACCAAGAGCACCGGCTCAGTTAAAAGCTTCGAAATACTCGAAGAGAAAAAGATTGACGATAGTACTTATGAAGTAAAACTCAGAGTAACAATTCATGATTATGCCCCTCGCGATGACGCGGCAAGGGTCAAAGTTGCCGTAATGCCCGTCAGGACAACGGCCGCCGGTTATCCCTTTTTAGAAACGACCGTGCCTGCTGATGTGCTTTCATCGCTTCTTACGCAGAGACTGGCTGTCGCATTGACACAGACGAACAAGTTTGCCGTTCTTGACAGAGAAAGCCTGGCTGAATTTGCCCGAGAAAAACAAATACTGTACTCAGAGGACACACCGTTATCTGAAACGGCGAAATTAGCCGAGATACTCGGAGCGGATTACCTGCTTGCAGGCAGTATCTCCGAGGCAAAACTCGTAAAGAAGGAGAAATATTTAACAGCAGCCGATTATACCGTTACAGAATACAAGGCCAGATTCACCCTCAATTATCGGCTTATATCAGGTTTTACCAGACAGATAATCCTTGCGGACGTTACTGAAAAGTATCTTGAAAATGAACAGATAAGAGAACTTGCCGATGAGCAGAATCCTGCAGAGTGGGATGCAGGGCAGATTCGCGACAGTATCCTTTCCATTATAGCCAACGATGTGGCAGAAAAAGTTATCGACCAGCTTTATCCGGTGCGAGTCGCCGCAGTACAACAAGACGGGACTGTGGTCATAAACCAGGGTGGCGACAGGATTGCCGAAGGTATGCTGCTGGATGTTTTTACCG
>CAYWUO010000039.1:0-14673 GCA_964461285.1 uncultured Pirellulales bacterium | reverse complement strand
TAATTATATTGCTGTGGCTCAAAAAGAAATTGCCCAAACAACACAAAATACACAGAACATAAGGCAGATTTTGCGCATCTTAATAAATAAACTGCAACAAGACCAATTCGCAAAATGACGGCTATTTTGCGCAAAATAACGACTGTTTTGGCCCGGAATCGGGTATAATATAGAAGACCGGTCAAAAGGCAAAGGGCCTGAACATTTTGAAAAAAGAGGCAGATTTTGCACCTTTCCCTGGATTAATAATGAAATTTTGTATCAGGCGAAGGCGTATTATTATGAATAAACGAAGAGGATTCACTTTAGTAGAATTATTGGTAGTAATCTCCATCATAGCAATATTGATGGCGATATTGATGCCGGCTCTGCAGCGGGCCAGGGAGCAGGCAAAGGAAATAGTCTGCAGAGCCAACCTGCGTCAATACGGATTAGCGCAGGCAATGTACTTAGACGACAATAATGGCCGTTATCCGAATCCACGGACCGCTATCGCGGACATAGACACGTATCCCACAGATTACCGGTGCCGATGGCACGATGCGAGACAGTCACCTAGCAAACCGGGATATGGTGGCCAATTTTGGCCCTACCTGAAGAACATAAAAAGCCACCTATGCCCCTCATTTAAAGTTCTTGCCAAATACAGGGGTGACGAACATCTGGATCACAATCCTGCCATACCTGTTGTTCCTCAATTCAGTTACAGCATGAACTCCTTGTTGGGCAGAAAGGACCCCCCGGGCTATAAGGGTGCTCTTACGCTTTCCGACATAACAAGAAGGAAAGATGAGGTGTTTTTCTTCGCTGAGGAGAACATGTGGCCAAGCTTTCCTAAGTGTACTTACGTTCTAAACGACACCTCTTTGTGGGGCGACGGCCGTGATTGGTTCGGCAGCTTCCACAGCGCTCCGAGAGGAGATCTCGACAGCGGTACAGTCAATGCGGTATTTGTGGATGCACACGTTGATAAGGTGCGATCAGCCCTCGACCGGAACGACCAGGATAATACAGATGATATGGAGCACGATTCATTTGAGAAATACTGGTGGCCTTTTAGAGACCCTCCCGCTGACTCTCTATAATGTTGCGCCTTGTGTCCTTCGTCGGTTTGAGAGTTTGAGTGATTAGATAATTGCCGATTTATGCCTGTGGCTGTGACACTCGATATTAACCGCTACCGGCAGCGATGCAATATGACACGGCCTGGTCTCTACCAAACAAGCCAGGGCGGTGGTGTCGCCGCCGAGGCCCTGCGGGCCGAGCCCGAGCGAATTAATTTGCGAAAGCAAATCTGTTTCAAGCTGAGCATAAAACTCGTCGCTGTTTCTTTGATTTAAATCTCTAAGAAGCGCCTTTTTACTCAATAAACAGCTTAACTCAAAATCACCACCAATCCCTACTCCGACAATAAACGGCGGACAGGCATCAGCGCCGGCCTGCCTGACAGCTTCTACAACCCAATCGATTATCTGCTGTCTCTGTGCTGTAGGCCTGAACATTTTAAATTGGCTCTTGTTTTCACAGCCTCCACCCTTGAGCATAACGGTCAGCTTTAACTTTTCGCCAGGTACAATCGTATAGTGAATAATAGCGGGGGTGTTCGTGCCGGTATTAAGGCGTTTATTTAAGGGGTCGGCGACAACGCTTTTTCGCAAATATCCTTTTTGAAAACCGGCTTCGACACCGGAATTGACCGCATCTGCCAGCGTCGCCCGCGTCTTTCCGGCAGGGACCTTGACAGCCACATCAGAGCCGCACTCCACAAAAACTACCGCAAGGCCGGTATCCTGACACAATGGTATGGACTGTGCTTTTGCTGTCCGAGCATTTTCGATAAGCTGATTTAAAAGTTTGGCTGCTGTCGGGTTGGTTTCTTTTTTTGCCGCTTGTTCAAGGGCAGTTAAAATATCATTGGGCAGCTCATAACCGGCTGCTATACAAAGCGATTCGACCGTCTCAGATATCTTTTCAAAATTAATATATCGCACAACTATTCAGCACTTAGTCGAAGCCGCTAAAGACTATTGGCTATTTACATTGACCTCAAACGTTTTATACGTTGTATTACCCACGTCATCGCTGATTCTAATCGTGATAATATGCACACCAGACTGTAATTTTTCAATCACAATCGTAAAATTCTCCTCTGTAGTATCATATACCAAATCGTCCGGTATGGCACCGGTCCACTCAGCATTGCTGTCAACGGTATAATCCAGCTTGCCGATTGCGCTGAACTCATCAGATACCTGCAAATTCAGCGTTATGGTTTTGCCGTTTTTCTCAATAGCATGCTTTTTAATAATCGGCCCGGTATTATCAACCACTACCGATTCACTTATTCTGCTGCCGCTCAGCCTGGTTGCAGTCGTATTGCTTCTTTCGTCGCTTGCTGTTACCCTGACCTCGTATCGCCCGTCCTCAACGGTACGACCATCCCATTCAAAACTGTCCGGCTCAAGCTCGTCTTTGAGCTCAATCCAGTTTGTCCTTCCTGCCTTTCTAAAGTCTATCTTGTAAATCAGCTTATCAGCGTTTTCGTCTTCAGCCTTATAGCTGATTTTGAACAATCCCTGCTTTTGTGCTGTTCGACTAACGTCGACTGACCTGACGTTCGGTGCCAAATTCGGAACGCTGCTTGCAACGGCAATTTCCCTTATAAGCGGGCTCTTGTCGCCGTCTTTACTTTGCAACACAAGTTTATACTGGCAGAACCTGCCCGATGGACAAAGCAGTTGTATCGGCTCTGTCACCTCCACCTGCTCAGTCCATTGAGAAAAAGTAGGGTCATTTACGTCCTTAACATTCCCGCTTCGAGAAGCCATCAGCACCTTGCATCCCTTTGGAATATCTGCTTCGATTTGCAGCTTGCCCCATTTCGCCGGCTGGTCGGCATCAATAAGGTCAGAAGTGTAAGAGCCCTCGGAAGCAAAACCAGTGCCTAACTTTATCAGCTTTGCAGGATTGGCCGTCCCAAGATACACGTCTGCGCCTATCACGGTTACCGCTGTTATTTGTGTTGCCTGCTCATCTTCATATATAATCGCCTGCTCCTCCGAGGCCGGCTCGACTGTGAAAAGCTGAGCGTCGTTTCCAGTGCCGACAAGCAAATTCCAATCCTCCTGGGCCAGGCAGAAGAAAACTGCAGCTTCACTGAATACATTTGTCACAAAACCGTCTTTGCTTATTTTGTATATATAACTGGCCTTAACCGGCTTTGTTCCCTTGGTAACCGGTGCTTTTATTTTGTCCGGCTTGATGCCGGTCGTTTCTTCTGTATTTGCAATTTTAAGTTCGAGCCCACCCTGGTCCTCATCGGGACCTTCTTTCTCTTCCTCCTCTTCTTCCTCCTCCTCCGGTTCTTCAACTTCAGGCCGACCAGCCAGTGGAAATTGTGAAGCAAACTTCTTTTGTATTTGAACAATCTTGGCTGATGTCGCAGCTGCATACAGTTCGCCGTCCTTTGCAAATAGCAGCGATGTAATCTCCGGCTGGTCGCTGTCATACAAAACCGTCGCCGTTTTAGTACGAGGATTTATCTTATATACCAGCCCCCTGGTGTCACTTCCGGCATAAACATAGCCCTCTTGTCCAATTGCCAGCGAAAGTATGTTTCTGTCCTTGGCTTTGTAAATAAGCCGTGCTTCTTTGCCAAACGGGTCAAGCTTGTAAACACATCCTCGCGGCCCTGTACCTAAATAAATACCACCTGCATCATCGGTAGCTATCGCATAGATATATTTGGCTTCATTCGGCTCGAAAATGATTTCTGTCTTGTCCGCTTCGAATCGGTATAGTCTGCAATTTTTGCCGCTTATGCCTGCCAAAAGCCTGCCGGAAACATCGGTTGCCATTGCGAAAATATGCTCATTCAACAGATATTCCTTGTCCTCGACTTTATCCGTCTTCGGCTCATTTTCATCTTCTGGCGCCTGGCTGTTGTTGCTCAAGTTTTCATCCGGCTTGACCGGATAAATCTTTTGTAACCGATTGAGACTGTACTTGTAAATGCCGCCGTTAGGGCTTGTTCCGAAATAAACCGTTCCACCGCTTACAACAATGCTGTTTATAGACCAAACATCTTCGAAGCCCGCAAAGTCCTTAATCAGCACCTCAGCTGACCGCCCAAGCTGAATAGTTCCCCGCGAACCAATCACAATATCACTGGTTTCGCCCTTTGACAGGTCAGAACGACTGGAATGACGCGTAACCTTGCTGCTGACAGCCAGACAAGCCGAGCTGAAAACAAAAAGACAAGTTAAAGCTATTGCTAAAACTAACAATCCACGATGAAGGTGACTCTTACCTTCCATAACAACTCTCCAAACAAAACCTGTTCTGAACGAAGCGAAGGAGCTCTCATTACTCCGGCTCTTTCTGCTTCACCTCAGGATAAGCGGTCATTTTTCTACTGTTACGTACATAACTTTTCTGTCAACAACAACGGTGTCGGTTTCCAGACTTTTTTCGAGCCAACGCTGATAAGGCTGAGTTCTCAGCGTCCTTTTCGCATTTTGCAGGACCAACGCCTTTGTTGCGGGCAAATCAGGAAGTTCGGACTTTTCCACCGCAACACCACCCGGCGGTAAAGTCAAAAGACAATACAATTTATCTCGTTTGATTTGTAAAGAATTATTTAAGACCTCAATCAAATCTGAAAAATTATGCGCAATAAATTTGTATGGCACAGCTTTCCTGAGAAACTGCCCATAGCCGCCCGAGCCGCAAACAGTCAAGTCATATTTTCCCTCAGGCAGACCTTCGGGTATTTTAAGCCTGAATTGGTATCTCTCCATACCTGCCAGGAAGGATTCCACAATTACATCTATCTCGATTTCTTCACCTGCTTTAACTTTCGAATCAGATAAATCGACCGACCATATATGTGAAACAATATTTCTTGGCTCTACACGAATTTCCAAATCAAATGATTCTATATCTACCTTCCTGAACGGATTATTCATAAGAAGCGCAACAGAACCGATGCTTTCCAGCAACACCTCGTTTATGCTCACATTAGTTGAAACGTTTTCAAAGTTTATCGCATCAGCACCTCTTAAGGCAATAGTCGTTTTATACTCAATCATATGGTCCGGCGGAAAATCACCGAGGTAAAGAGCCGCTCCGGCTATGGCCATGCGAAGTATCGTTGGAGTAAGCATCTGATTGTCAACAATCTGACAGTTATATACCCTCACGTCGGTATCATTATAGCGGTCTATTTTTATCGTAAGCGGTATCGTTTTCGCCTTTGCACCAATCCGTCCAAGGACCGCAGCCGACTCATCCACCGTCAAAGCACCGACTATTTCTCCCATACTGCCAAGCTTAAAAGAACGGGCCAGGCTTGACACTACCGTGTGCACCTGCCCGGTGGCCATCGGCAAATCCACAGGACCGTAGCCGAGAAAGCTGTGCCCGAAGCCGTAAACCTTATCGCCCGAAACCAAAGTTGCCGTGCCGAGTACAAACATTACCATATCGCCGCTAATCAATGGAACAACAAGAACAGCACCCGGCTCTAACTGCACTGCAGCGTCTTGTCCCTGGCCGGAGGGCGTGGGCGTTGCCGTACTACTGATACCGGGAACAACTATAAATCCAAAAGGTTTGACCCAGGACTCCAATTGCTCACAAACGCCGGCTGGCAATCCGGATGTAATCAATGGGCAAGGCAGGGGGCTAATACCGCCCAGGCCTGTGCTTGCTGAAATCCGTGGAGATGCAATCTGCGTGTAAATTTCTGCAAAATCAATCGGCCTGGAAAAGTCAAAAACAAACCCGACCTGGTCAACATCCCGTTCTGCCGACTTTACTCGTGACGAACCAGAGCCTACCTTGAGCATGTCCCCGATAGGTGTTACACCGTAAAGCGGGTCCTTGCTGAAGGACCACGCGAATGCTAACGCTCCAGCCAATCGGCCGTCGATATAGACTGGAGAACCGCTGCAGCCACCCACAGGACCTGTGTGTATAAAACGTTCATCAGTGCCCTGAACCAATATTACATCCCTTCCCGGCTCTACATCGCGGACTACACTTATAACATCCAGGCCAAACTTCTCTATCTCCGTGCCTTTATAGCAGGTAAGGCAATACGCCTCCATTCCGGGTTGAATTTCATCAATGCTAATATATTTATCGGAATCCCAAACGTCCTCTAAAACATCTGCCATCTCGGTCTTCTCGGATTGCTCGCTCAGCAGCATAGAATTCGGCCTCGCAGTCCGCTCCGGGACGCCTGTCGGCGCATCCAAATCCATACCATCTTGCGTGTCCGCAGGACGCCTTACGGCGCCAAAGGGCTCGCCCAGCCCCTCTGAGGGGCGGGGCTCGGCTGACAAACAAATCCCCGATTTAATAGGACCAAGGGCCTGAAAAAAGCAAAAAACAAAGAGTAATACAGCACCAATCAGGCGTGAGGTCGAACTCAATTCGTGCTCGATACCTTTTGCATTTGTTCTGAACATCTACACCCTTTCTGCTGACATTAGCCAGGAAGCAAAATTTTAATTGGTAAAAAGGCCCATTGCAAGATAAAAGTCATTCTGTTAGAATATCGGTTCAAATTCTAAGCCGAATTCAAATAAA
Source organism: uncultured Pirellulales bacterium (assembly GCA_964461285.1). GTDB lineage: Bacteria > Planctomycetota > Phycisphaerae > Sedimentisphaerales > Anaerobacaceae > CAZBWE01. Next base: position 8,079 of record CAYWUO010000039.1, on the reverse strand, counting down.
TCGGATTAGATAACAATCTATTTTAGAGTAAAAAACGGAGAAATAAATGAAATCCGAGCATCGCCATGAACTAAAAACCAATGAATTGGCCGAAGCCTTGAGCAACTTGCCGCAATGGGCCAAGGAAAACCGCCTTTTTATTATCTTTGTATCGGTGGTGATTGTTGCGCTCGTATCCTTTTACATCTGGAGAAACCGCACTAAAAGCGTGGCAGCTGAAAAACAAATTGAGCTTACACGCCTTGTGAGCCAGTTATTGGACGGCAAAATACAAATCCTACCGGCCTATGAGCAGGGAAGAGACCTGTCATTTATCCTCCTTCAGCCGGCAGAAAATCTCAGAGTCTTCGCCGAGAATGAAAATGACGGCCAGATGGCTGCTTTTGCGCTTATTAAACGAGCAGAAGCCCTGCGAACCGAGCTGCATTACCGCCTGGGTGCTGTGCCCGAGGCCGAAGCGGCGACCCAGATAAACGAGGCAAAGAACAGCTATACTAAAGCGCTCGAGAAATGCTCGAACAATCGTTCGCTAATGTCTATGGCAAAATTTGGTCTCGGCCTATGTGAGGAAGAGCTCGGCAACTTCGAGACAGCAGAGCAAATATACCTCGACATTACTACAAATCCTGACTTTGATGGCACCGCTGCTTTGGCCCAGGCAAATGTTCGTCTTAATACAATGGCCGACTACAAACAAAAGATAATCTTCAAGCCGGCTCCCAAGACACCAGAGGTAGAAATAACAGGTTCTGTTGATATAAATCTCCCTGCTGTCGAACCATCTACCGAAGTCAATTTAACCACCGACGCTAATCTGATTCGCTACTCGCCGAATGCTGCCCCTGAGGCAAGCAATATCAATGATATCAATCAATCCGGAAAATAACATGGGAAGCGAGATGTCTGATGCAGGATAGCGGGCGCGAGCCATCTCGTCTGGGCGAAGGCCTCAGCCGCAGCCCGATAACACTTCAGGTTGGAACTTCAATCAAAGAACGCCGCCTCGATAAGTATCTCCACAACCGATTCAGCAACTTCAGCCGGGTAATGCTCCAAAATATAATCAAGCAAGGCGCCGTTAAAGTAAACGGCAAAATCGCCAAGTCCAGCTTTAAGTTAAGCCCGGGCGACAAAATCGAACTGACACTGCCCAGGCTTCCAGGCAAAGAAATTCCTCCTGAAGATATACCTCTGGATATAATCTATGAGGACTCCGAACTGATTGTTCTCAACAAGCCCCCTGATATGATAGTTCATCCAGCCCGCGGCAACACGCACGGCACTTTGGTAAATGCCCTGTCATTCTATTGTGATAAGCTATCCAGCGGTCTCGGCGAGCTTCGTCCCGGCATCGTACATCGGCTCGATAAAAACACGACCGGCGTTATGGTCGTCACCAAAAACGATATTGCACAATGGAAGATCGCAAAACAATTCGAACACCGCCAGGTCAAAAAGACCTATCTTGCCGTTGTCCACGGTACTCCGGAACTAACAGCGGACCGCATAAAAGCACCACTGGGTATTAATCCAAAAATAAGAGAAAAATATACCGTCAGGCCGGAAACCGGAAAAGAAGCAATCACCTTTTACGAGGTGGTTGAATCTTTCCGCGGCTTTTCGCTACTGAAGCTTGCCCCCAAGACAGGCAGAACACACCAGATACGGGTGCATCTGTCTCATATAAAGCATCCTATTGTCGCCGACAATATGTATGGCGGAAAACTTATTTATCCCTGGCAGCTGGCCGACGCCGAGCCCGCCCCACAGGACCCTGTTATAAACCGGGTTGCTCTTCACGCTTCAACTCTTGAATTCAAGCATCCCACGACAGAGAAAATAGTTAAATTCGAAGCTCCTCTGCCTGAAGATATGCAAAATCTGCTCGAAATGCTGCGAAAATACAGAAAAACTTAAGCTATTATTTTATTAACCTTATCTACCGCTTTGCGTTTGCCAAAGTAATTATAAAATATAAGTCCCGTCAAATGCATCACATCCCAATCTATTCCTTTATCAAAAAAAATCTCCCATTGATAAGGTGACTTCCCCGCAAATTTGACCCTAACCTTTACTTTTCCTTCAAATATGGACTTTAACATTTCAAGAATTCTTTCTGCTTTCCGTTCAGGGCTCCCATCCATAAAAAACTCATCATGCCAACCATCACAGCACAAAGTAAATGAATCTTCAAAAAATTCTCCATACACATCATACTCTAATTCCGATGATGCTTTGTAATAGAATTCCAATATAGCCTTACCTTTTCTTGTTTCAATCTTGACATGTTCATTATCTATCGGTGACTTTGAGTATTTTGAAATGGCTTCAAAAATCGCGCTCTGAATAGGCCCTAACTTGTCCATTTTATTCCTGCGGCAGTTTGGCAAGGTCTGCGTCGGAGCCGGCAACCATTAAAATATCATCCTGATAGATAATAGTATTAGGCATAGGGACATTGATAATATTACCCTTCTCCTGCTTTTTTGCCTTGCTGTCTTCGCCCCGTTTAATTGCAACCAGATTCACGCTGTATTTTTGCCTCAGCTGTAAATCCATAAGTGTCTTTCCATCAAAGCTGGCAGGCGCCTTTATCCGGGCCAAGCTATAGCCGGGCGCAAAGTCTATTTTCTCCCCAATCTGCGGGGCTATAAGTTTATACGCCCATCGCTGAGCCGATTCTATCTCCGGATAGATAACTTCTGTGGCGCCTATCTTGGAAAACACCTCGCCTGCAATCAAATCCTCCGCCCGGGCAAAAATCTCTTTTACCCCCATTTGCTTCAGGTTAACCACCGTCAAAACCGCAGACTCAAAGCCCTGCCCGGTGCCCTGGCCTATACTGATAATGGCGACATCAACCTTATTAACACCCTGTGCCTTAAGAGCCTCTTCATCGGTGCTGTCGAGCCGAACAGCGTGACTTACCTGGTCCCCTATCAGCTCTATCTGTTCCCTGTTTTTATCAATCGCGATAACCTCTGCCCCGCTCATCGCAAGGGCGATAGCCAACTTCTTACCGAAATGTCCCAATCCTATTACGGCAAAACGCTTCATATTATCAACTCCAATTTTTATTCTTCCGCCACAAAGACACCAAGGCACCAGGAAAAACTACATTTGTTTTCCAAATTTTAATCCCTTTGTGACTTTGTGTCTTCGTGGCTAATTTTTATCCGACAATCACCGCCTCATCCGGATAATTGTACCGAACAGGTTTTAAGTTAAACGTCAGAGCTGCCAACAACGTCAATGGTCCGAGTCTGCCGATAAGCATCACAATAATAATAATCACTTTTCCAGCATTTGTCAAAGAGGCAGTTTTCCCCGTGGTCAGGCCAACAGTCCCCAGGGCCGAAGCCGTCTCGAACATAACATCCAGCATTTCAAACCTCTGAGCATCATCTGTTGGGTCGCTTACCCCGCCCCTCGAAGGGGCGGGGCTTACATTTTCTGTGATACTTAGTACCAATGTGGCAATGAACAAAACTGCAATAAAAAGTATCATAATAGTAATCGCTCTGCCAACGATAGCTACCCGTACAGAACGTTTAAACATCTCGACCTCATTTCTTTTCCGTAAGGCGGCAAAAACAGTCATTATTACTACCGCCAATGTTACCGTCTTGATTCCACCGGCAGTTGAGCCGGGTGAACCACCGATAAACATAAGCAGAATCAAAACAAACTTGCTCGAAGCCGATAGTTCTGCAATATTAACCGTGTTAAATCCCGCTGTCCTGGCTGTTATTGACTGAAACAGCGCTCCGAGAACACCCGGGTTTTCACCGGAGCCGCTTCCAATTGCATAATGCTCAAATAATACGATAGCCAGCATCCCCAAAATTATAAGAGACGCACTTACGCTAAGAACAATCTTGGTCTGCAGCCGCATCCTCTTAGGCGCTTCCATCGACAATCGATAACGCTTAAATAAACGCCTTTTGAAGAATCGTTTTACCCTGTCAGCTGCGATATTGACCAGGTCATAAAGGACACTGAAGCCCAGTCCTCCAAGCACTATCAAGGGACAAACCACAATATACGCCTGCCAGCTCCGATTGTAACTTACAAAACTGTCACTAAACAAACTAAAGCCGGCATTGCAAAAAGCGCTGATGGAATGAAATATACTGCAGAACCACTGCTGCTGCACGCTACCGCTGTAGCCCTGCACGTCATCCCACATCGGGAAAAGACTCACCGCACCAATGGCTTCGATTAATATCGTCCCTACAAAGATAAAGGCTATCATATTGCCTATTCGGCTAACCGTCCGGGCACTTAGTAAGTCCTGCATCGCCACCGATTCACGCAGACTCAAGGCCTGGCCCAACAGCAAAGCAAATACCACCCCGAATACTACAATGCCCAAACCGCCAAGCTGAATCAGCGACAGAATTACCGCCTGTCCCATCAAACTAAAGTCTTCGCCGGTATTTTTTACGATAAGCCCTGTAACGCAGGTGGCGCTTGTCGCGGTAAACAGGGCATCAACGAAGCTCAGATTTTCCCCGCTGGCTGCAGATGCTCTCGGCAGCATAAGCAGGCCTGCGCCGGATAAAATTAAAACCAAAAAACTGAGAATCAATGCCCGTGTAGGACTTCTGCCCGATGCCGCTAAATTGACACTGGTCCTGCAGAGCTTGGTAACTACCTGCAGAATAAGATAAATACCAACTGCAAAATGTCGTACCGCTACTGGGTCGGTCTCGGTAAACCACTTACCGGCCCCGAATACTGCAATACCAAGCGCAAGTAAAAGGGGAACCTCGAACCAGTTTGTCCGCAAGAATTCGACAATCGAAACACTATTAGAAAGCCGAATTAACTTCTCAACGATGAAGACTCCAAGTAAGACAATCTGAACGGCGTATAAAATCCTCGCCGGCAACAAGGGGCTATCGAAACCAAATAAGCAGACAAAAGAAGCTGTAACAGCCGCCGCAGCCAAAATATTAACGCCGATTAAAACCTTCTCTAACCGCTTGTTTTTATAACGTATCAGCATAAAACAATCTTTTTAATGCGTAGTCTCAATCAGACAATTGTAAGAATAAAACCATAAATCGTAAACCCCGTTAGAAATTTTTTCTTCTTTATCGTATTATAACTTCGCTATGGATTTTCTAACAGGGTAAATTGAAAATCGGAAAATATTTAAGCGACATCCGCCAGGCCCAGTGAATCACCGAATTTGGCTAACAATGCCCGGCGGATATTCTTGTGCTCCGGCTTTGTTAACATCGGGTCCTGCGAGACCATATCAAAAGCATTTTTCCTTGCCATAACCAGCAAGTCAAAATCGTCAACGATATTTGCTATTTTCAAATCCGGCAGGCCATGCTGCCGCGTACTAAAAAGTTCTCCCGGCCCGCGCAGCCGCAAATCCTGCTCTGCTATCTCGAATCCGTCATTGCTTCTGGTCATAATTTCAAGCCGGTTTTTAGCCGTTTCGCTGTCGGTGTCTGCAAATAAAAGACAATACGATTTTGCCTGTCCTCTTGCGAGACGTCCCCTCAACTGGTGTAATTGCGCCAGACCAAACCTGTCAGCTCCTTCTATAACCATTATCGTGGCGTTCGGCACATCCACGCCCACCTCCACAACCACAGTAGCAACAAGAGCATCAATTTTACCTGTAGCGAATTCCGACATAATTTTCTGCTTCTTGGCCGACGGCATCCTGCCATGCAAAAGCTCGACTGTAAATTCCGGGAAAACATCCGACAAATGTTTCCATCCGTCCGTTGCCGCCTTGAGGTCCTCGTCCTCCATCGGGGTAATACGAGGATAAACAAAGTATGCCTGCTTCTTTGCCTTAAGACGCTCCCGGATAAACTCGTATGCTTTTTGCCGGTCGCGCTTATCGACCCAGCGCGTAACAACACTACCTATGCCCGGTGGAGAGTGCTTAATAACAGAGACATCCAAATCTCCGAAGGCGGTCATCGCCAGTGTTCGCGGTATTGGCGTAGCGGTCATAACAAGGCAGTGCGGAGCAGCTTGTTTTCTCAATTGAGCGCGCTGATGAACTCCGAATTTGTGCTGTTCATCAATCACTACCAGGCCGAGCCTGTTAAATTCGATATCCTTTTGCAAAAGAGCCACCGTTCCGACGACGATGTTAACCTCTCCCTGCTTTGTCTTGTTCAAAAGCTGCGTCCTTTTTTTGCCGGTCAATCCCCGCGTCAGCAAAACCCTCGTTACTTTGCTTTTCCTCAAATATCTTTCGATGCTTATAAAATGCTGACCGGCCAGAATCTCTGTTGGCGCCATAATCGCTGCCTGTGTCTTGTTGGCAACGGCCAGCAAGGCTGCATACAGTGCAACCACTGTTTTACCTGACCCCACGTCACCCTGCAACAACCGGTTCATCGGCCTGGTATTACTCATGTCCCTGCTAATCTCAGCTATTGCATTGTCCTGGTCTTCGGTAAGTAAAAATGGAAACCGCTTTCTGATACGGCTGTCGATTTCGTCGCTGCAAATGCACGAAGTCGCTGATGAAAAATGCTGATTCCTGTACCGTCGAAGCGCCAGTCCCAATTGCATCAAAAACAACTCATCATACTTCAATCTGCGCTTTGCCCGAGCCAATTTCTGCTCATCCGGCGGCAAATGTATCCAGCTAAAGGCGTTCTTTCTACTGACTAAACTTGCTTTTTTCAGGAATCCATCGTCATGAAATTCATCTATAAGCTCATCTATATTATTAAGTACGGGCCTGATTATCCTCTTGATTTGCCTGCTGCTCAATCCGGCACTTGCTGTATAGACTCCGCCGCTAAAATACTCATCCGGCCTGGTAGTTTTCTCATCGACCACTAGAAACTTCGGGTTGGTCATTTGCAGCTGATGCCGGTACAAGCTGACCTTGCCGGATGCAATTATTACATTGCCGGGCTTTAACTGCTCGCGAAGGTATCCTCCGTGAAACCATACAATCCTGCATACGCCAGTATCGTCGCTTAGTATTGCCTCGAATATCGGCGGCTTACCATAGCTTTGGTAGTCTGTTGACTCTACCAGGCCGACAACGGTAGCGGTTTGTTCGGGCTGTATTTGATTTATCTTTATGGCCTTCGGCGCAAAGACCCAATCGCGAGGAAAATACTCCAACAAATCCGCGGCAGTATGCACTCCCAATTGCGCAAAGGTCTTGGCCCTTGCCGGACCGACACCTTTTAGATACTGCACCGGCATAGACAACGTAATTTCGAGTCTGGAATTTTGAACCTCTGGTTTCAATTCCTGCTATTCCTCAAAACCATATTTTCCTAATAACGGAACGAACCGTACTCCGCAGATTCGTCTTTCAATTAATTTGCCTGCTTTTTTCTCACAGACAACCAATTCCTGCACCCCTCCGTAGCCGACCGGCCCGGCTATAACGCCGCCATCGGCAAGCTGTTTTACAAGCGGCTCCGGCATTTCAGGAACACCTGCGGTAATCATAATCCTGTCAAAACAACCTGAAGGCGGTAATCGTTGTTCCGGCCAGCCGCAACTGCCGTCACCAACATAGAATTCAACGTTTTTGATGCCTAACCTGTTTATCACTGCTTGTGCCGACTCCGACAGCTCACTGAATCTTTCTATCGTATAGACTTTTTTTGCCAGCTTACTCAATACTGCGGTCTGATATCCGCTGCCGGTCCCAATCTCCAAAACCTCACAATCGCTATCGACCTGCAGCTCCTGAGTCATCAACGCAACGATATACGGCTGAGAAATGGTTTGGTCCATCCCGATAGGCAGCGGGCCGTCGGAATAAGCCTGCGAATGGTGAGATTGCGGCACAAATTCTTCCCTCGGAATCTCCGCCATTACCGCCAATACACGAGGGTCAACTATATCTCTGCCTTTTAAGTGCCATTTGAGCATCCGTTCTTTGGCCAATGCAAATATATCTTTGTCTTGTCTGCTGCTCATAACTTAATAATCGCTTTTTAGTTAAGGTTTTGCAAATCAATTTTTGCCGGGATTAAATCCTTGCTCTTGGACTAATAAACGATAAAATTCTATATAAACGTAGCAAATAAATAAATTTCAAAAAGTTACAGGGAGACCGAAAAT
>CAYWUO010000038.1:0-14863 GCA_964461285.1 uncultured Pirellulales bacterium | reverse complement strand
ATTCGAGTTTATAAACCAACAAGTGCCGGACGCAGGAACAGCTCGGTGAATGATTACGCTGAACTGACCACCGACAAACCTGAAAAGTCACTGTGCAAACGTATAAAAAAGAATAGTGGAAGAAATCATAAAGGTATTATAACTACGAGGCACAGAGGCGGAGGCGCACGAAAAATTTACCGTATTATCGATTTTAAGCGTAATAAAGACGGTGTTCCTGCAAAAGTGGCAACGATTGAATACGACCCTAACAGGAATTGTTTTATATCGCTTCTGCACTATGCGGACGGCGAAAAAAGATATATATTAGCACCGTTGGGTATAAAGGTCGGAGACCAGGTAGAAAGTGGCGCTTCCTGCGAACCCAGGACCGGCAATTCAATGCCGCTGAGTGCGATTCCAGCCGGTATCGAGATTCACAATATCGAAATGACCGCCGGCCAGGGTGGGAAACTGGTTAGAGGTGCCGGCGGCTCTGCAAGAATTATGGCTAAAGAAGGGAATTGGGTTACCATCATCTTGCCAAGTGGTGAGATGCGAATGCTTCGTAAAGAATGTCGTGCAACAATTGGCCAGCTCAGTAACCCCGACCACCAGAATATTAAGCTCGGCAAGGCCGGACGAAAACGCCATATGGGTCGCAGGCCGCATGTAAGAGGCGTAGCGATGAATCCCGTTGCTCACCCGATGGGCGGCGGAGAAGGCCGTCGAGGTGGTGGGCGGCACCCCTGTTCACCCACTGGTGTACTGGCAAAAGGTGGAAAGTCAAGAAATCCCAGAAACCCAAGTAATAAGAGGATTATCCGAAGACGAAAAACCAAACGACAAAAACAGTTAGCTCTATAGTTTTTTGTGCTGAATATGAATTCAATATAATATAAGGAATATAAGATACTAAAAAATGGGAAGATCGCTTAAAAAAGGACCTTATGTCGATGAGAAATTATTTGCGAAGGTAAACAAGCAAATTGCTTTGGGCTCAAAGGAACCAATAAAGACCTGGTCAAGAAGATGCACAGTTATCCCGGAGTTCGTTGGCTTCACCTTCATGGTCCACAACGGGAAAATATTTAATAAGGTTTTCGTTACGGAAGATATGGTTGGGCATAAACTGGGCGAGTTTTCCCCAACGAGAACCTTTAGAGGTCATTCGAGCAAGAAAATAAAATAACAATATTATTCAAGTGTATCCCGCGAAGCGTAGAGCGAGATACATAATACGAGCTACGATATGTTAAGCGCTATTAAATTGAAAGAACTTTGCCAGCAGCGTCAGATGAATGTAGAGGAGCTGTCCGGCCACCTTGCCAGAGGCGGCCTTGATAAGAAACAGGCAGCGTTGGCTATTAGAAACTGGCAAAAGGGCCTTTATAAGCCACGACCTCGGACAGATGATATTCGTCAGCTTTCGACGGCTTTGTCAGTTGAGTTAAACGATTTGGTAGACTGGCGCAGCTCTTATCGCTTTGCACCAGTTTCAGCTCGCAAGGCCAGATTAGTAACACAGTTGATAGTCGGCCGGCGTGCCCAGGATGCGATGGACATATTAAAATTCACAAGAAAACGCGCCGCAACGATGATTGACAAGGTCCTCAGGGCCGCCATTGCAGATGCCGACGAACAGCAGGCAAAGGTTGATAACCTATATGTGAGCTGTGCCCGTGTCGATGATGCAGGGATTCGCATCGGTACAAAAAGATGGATGCCGAAAGACAGAGGCAGAGCCCATCCTATCAGCAAAAAGGCCTGTCATATACATATAACGGTGACACAAGAATAAGAAAAACAAGAAAAAACGAAGTACGAGATTATGGGTCAGAAAACATCGCCAATAGGATTTAGGACAGGAATAACGCTCGGATGGCAGAGCACATGGTTCGCCTCAAAAAACAACTACGGCAATTTTCTTGTCGAGGACCAGCGGATTCGTGAGTATGTCGACAGGAAATTCAACCGCAGAATGCCCAAAGGAGCTGTGGCCAAGACCGAGATAATCAGAACGCGTAACGAAGTAAAGGTAACTCTTCGCAGTGCCCGGCCGGGCATTGTCATCGGTCCCAGAGGCGGTGAAGTCGACAAGTTGCGAGAAGAGCTTGAAGAACTGACAGGCCGAAAGATTGCCGTCAATGTTATCGAGATAAAAGAGCCAGATCTCGATGCCACCCTGGTTGCCGAAGCAATTGCCGAGCAATTAAGCAAGCGTGCCTCATTTAGACGCACTATGAAGCAGTTTTGCGAATCTGCAATGAATGCAGGCGCCAAAGGAGTTAAGATTATCTGCTCCGGACGGCTGGCAGGCTCAGAAATGGCACGTAAGGAGACCCAGAAGCTTGGCAGTATTCCGCTACACACACTCGATGCTAATGTGGATTATGCAGTAGCAACATCAAAAACAACTTACGGGGCAATTGGTGTTAAAGCCTGGATTTATAAAGGCAAATTCGGCGAAGAAATCGAGCAATTACCACATCGCCGACGTCGCCCACCAACAAGACGTACCAGTCCAAGACGAGCAGCAGGTACTGCAACAAAAGCAGCGTCAGCAACAGACAGGCAAAGTGCCACTAAAACCAACGTTGCTGCACCACCGAAAGAAGCTGATACTAAGCAGCAATCAACAACAAAGCAAAGCAGCACTGAAACAGAAAGTGACCAAAAAAAAGGTGATTAATATTATATATGCTTTCTCCAAGGGTGTAAAAGATGGCAACGATGCCGAAAAGAGTTAAATACCGTAAAAGCCAACGCGGCAGTATGAAGGGTAACGCGACCAGAGGCAATTATGTGACGTTCGGCGAGTACGGCCTGCAGGCCCTGGAAACCAGCTGGATAAGCGCCAAGAACATTGAAGCCGGTCGTGTAGCGGCAACTCATTTTTTGCATCGTGAAGGTAAGGTGTATATAAGGATTTTTCCGCATAAGCCGGTAAGCTCCAAGCCCCTGGAAACACGAATGGGCAAAGGCAAAGGTGAGCCGGAGTTTTGGGTTGCCCGAGTCAGGCCCGGCCAGGTTTGCTTCGAGATAGGTGGAGTAACTGAAGAGGTGGCAAAGCGGGCACTGGTCAGAGTTGCTCATAAAATGCCAATCAAGTGCAGGTTTGTCAGGCGAAGACATTTGGTATAAAAGGAAATTTTGACAATGAAAGCGCAGGAATATCGTGAGATGAGCCCCGATGAGCTGGAAGGCAAGCTGCAAGAGCTCCAGCGGCATTTGTTTGACCTGCGTTCACAAGCAGTTACAGAAAAACTGGAAAACTCCAAAGCGGTAGCCAATGTCAAGCGTGATATTGCCCGGCTCAAAACAATAATTCGTCAAGGACAGTAATGTAAAGTCTTAGACATTTGACGAATGGAAGAAAGAAGATGCAGGACCAAAAGATAAAAACTCAAACTTGTGTAGTAATAAGCAATAGCGGCAATAAAAGCATAAAAGTTGCTATTGATTTTAAGGTCAAAGACCCAAGATACGGCAAATACGTGAAGCGAAGGACAAAACTGGCCGTTCACGACGAACAAAACCAGGCAGGTGTCGGTGACCTCGTCGAAATTGCGCAGTGCCGTCCTTACAGTAAAAGTAAAAGCTGGCGCCTTGTAAAGGTTGTGGAAAAGGCCGCTCAGACATAAAAGAAAAGTAAAATACGAGACACGAGACAATGATTCAACAGGAAACAATGTTGGACATAGCCGACAACTCAGGTGTCAAGGCAGCACTGTGCATTAAGGTTCTTGGCAAAGGTGGGTCCAGGGGAAAGCTCAGGCGCCCTGTGGCAACTATAGGTGACATTGTCTGTGTGGCTATAAAAAAATCACTGCCTACCTGCCAGCTGGATGACAAGAAAGTACATAAATGCGTTGTTATTCGTACCAAAAGCCCCGTAAAGCGCTCAGACGGCAGCTATGTAAGGTTCGACAGTAATGCCGCAGTGATGATTGATAATGATGGTAATCCGATAGGAACAAGAATTTTTGGTGCTGTAGCCCGTGAGCTTCGAGAGAAAAATTTTATGAAAATTATCTCATTAGCAAGCGAGGTAGTATAAGAGTATCTCGTGACGTGAGATACCAGATGTAAAAACGAGGCATAATTATATGGCATTGCACATAAAAAAAGGTGATATGGTTGAGATAATATCCGGTGACCATAAAGGCGCTACCGGCAGAGTGCTGCGTGTTATGCCTGAAAATAATAAAGTAGTGATTCAGGGACATAATATAGCAAATAAGCACGTTCGGCCTTCACGCAAAAATCCCCAGGGGGGCCGAATCCATGTTGAACAGCCGATACATATCAGCAATGTCCTGCCGGTAAACACAAAAAGTTCAAGAGGCCAGAGGGTCCGTTATAAGGTAAACAAGGAGGGCAGGAAAAAACGCGTTTTCGCTGATGGTACCGAAATTTAAGAGTTTCGAAAAAGACACAGAGGTTAGCTAAAAAATAGATAGTTAACAAGGTAATCAATGGCACGTTTGAAAGATACATACGAGAGCAAGGTAGTAGCGGAACTTATTAAGGAATTCGGCTACAAGAATTCTATGGCTGTACCCCAGGTCAAAAAGGTCGTTGTTTCTATGGGTGTAGGAAAGGCGGCGATAGATAAAAAATTTCTGGAACCTGCCAAAAAGGACCTCATGTTGATTACCGGCCAAACGCCCGTCGTTTGTAAAGCCAAAAAAAGTGTATCTAATTTCAAAGTTCGCCAGGGTATGGAAACTGCTTTGAAGGTTACCGTCCGCGGTGTGAGGATGTATGAATTTATGGATAGACTTATTAGTCTTGCAATCCCGCGGGTAAGAGATTTTCGAGGTCTAAACCCAAACAGCTTTGACGGCAGAGGTAATTACTCGATGGGCCTGGCTGAACAAAGTGTCTTTCCGGAAATCAATCCGGCAAAGATAGAGTTTCAGCAGGGCATGAACATAACCTTTGTAACAACGGCAAAGACCAATGAAGAGGCAAAGAAATTGCTTCAGCTTTTAGGTATGCCGTTCAGAAATTCTACGGCAGTTAGCCCTGAAGAATAAAACTCAGAACAAGATACGAGAATTGAGGCGTATAGATGTCAACCAAGGCATTAGAAAACAAGGCAGAAAAAAAACAAAAATTTCGCGTTAGACAATACACGCGTTGTCAACTATGCGGAAGAGCCAGAGGTGTTTATCGCAAATTCAAAATTTGCCGGATTTGCTTTAGAAATTTAGCTAACGAGGGGAAAATACCGGGAGTAAAGAAAGCAAGCTGGTAAATCAAAGAGCCATAAGAGATAAAACATGAAGGATTGACCGATGAGTCACAGTGACCCAATAGCTGATATGCTTACAAGAATTCGCAACGCTGTGCGAATAAATAAAGAGCAGGTTAATATCAGGGCATCGAAAATCTGTCAAGGCATAGCGGTTGTTTTGAAAGAAGAAGGTTATATCAAAGATTTCGACCGAATCGATGATAATAAGCAGGGAATACTAAGAATTATATTGAAGTATGACGAAGAAGGGCAGCCTATTATTAACGAGATAACAAGAGTAAGCAAGCTCGGGCGCAGAATCTATTCGCCAGTTGACAAGTTGCCGAAAGTCCTGGCCGGTATGGGTGTAGCAATTGTATCAACAAGCAAAGGAATAATGAGCGATAAAAGCTGCCGACAGAATAAAATCGGTGGCGAGATACTTTGTACGGTTAGCTAATGAGTCGTATTGGGAAAAAATCTATTACTATCCCTCAGGGAGTTAAAGCCGAACAAAAGGGGCTTAGTATCAAAGTTTCCGGGCCTCTTGGTGAGCTACAGATAGATTGCCTGCCACGTATAAAGGTAAAAATCGACGATTCCGAAGGGAAAATATCGGTTGAAAACGAACAACCTCAAAACCACCAGTGCAGACAGTTACACGGCACAATGCGTGCCTTGATTGCCAATATGGTTACCGGAGTCAATACAGGTTTCGAGAAGAAACTGGAAATATACGGCACCGGCTTTAACGTCAAAGAGAAGGAAGGAAAGCTGGTTTTTCAGATTGGCTTTTCGCACCCGATAGAGATGACGATACCAAAGGATGTAAAAGTAAACATTGAAGTCAACGCGACCAGGGGCGATGATGTCCCAGCAAGGTTCGCACTCTCGTCAATAGACAAGAGACTGCTGGGGCAGTTTGCCGCTGACATCCGAAAGATAAGACCGCCGGAACCCTATAAAGGAAAGGGTATCCGCTATGCTGATGAACAAGTACGACACAAGGTCGGTAAAGCATTTACTTCGGGAGCAGCATAAGAAATAACAATTAAACACTGGTTTTCAGAATAGTAACTTTTATGGTAACTACCAGAGAACAAATTAAGAAGGCGGCGCAGAGGCGTAAATATCACGTCCGCAAAAAGGTCCTTGGGACACAGGACCGGCCAAGACTTTCGGTCTTTCGCTCGAATAGACACATTTACGCCCAGATTATAGATGACACAGCAGGTGCAACATTAGTTTCAGCAAGCACAAGTGCAAAAGCTGTGCGTGAAAAGCTGTCCAATACCGGTGATAAAAAAGCTGCACAAGCAGTGGGCGAGGCAGTTGCAAAACAGGCGCTTAGCGTCGGTATTAAATGCGTTTGCTTTGATAGAAACCGCTACAAATACCACGGCAGGGTCAAGGCTCTCGCCGAAGGTGCCAGAAAAACAGGACTGGCTTTCTAATACATTTATAAAAGTGTAATTGTTTGGAGAAAACATTGGCAATAGAAGCAGTTAAAACGATTGAACAGGAAGAAAAACCGTTAGAGGATACGGTTGTTAAAATATATCGCTGTGCAAAAGTAGTTAAAGGTGGTCGAAGGTTTAGCTTTGCGGCCCTTGTGGTAGCTGGTGACCGTGCAGGCACTGTCGGCATTGGCTACGGTAAAGCTAATGAAGTCCCTCTGGCAGTTGAGAAAGGCATAAAAGATGCCAAAAAATCACTGCACAAGATTGCTTTGCTTGACCGGACGATTCCACACCGTATCAAAGGCAAATGCAGGGCAACAATGATAATGCTGGTTCCGGCAAGCGCCGGCACAGGAGTTATCGCCGGCTCCAGCGCTCGCGCAGTTCTCGAATATGCCGGCGTTCAGGATGTCCTTACAAAAGTGTATGGAAGCACCTCCGCCAAGAATGTAGTAAAGGCGACCCTGAATGGATTATTGAAATTGCGCAGTAAAGAAATGGTTGAATCCATGCGTGGAGTAACAATTAACGATTGACAGGCAGGTGATGTAGATGTTGAATTATGAAATAACTTCTGTTGCAGGTAAGTACAAAGGTCGCAAGCGAGTAGGCAGAGGAACCGGCACCGGCCTCGGTAAAACCTGTGGCAGAGGCCACAAAGGAAGCCGCAGCAGAGCCGGTGCAAAACTGAGCTCTCTGTACGAAGGCGGCCAGATGCCTTTGTTTCGGCGGCTTCCCAAACGCGGCTTTAGTAATTACAAGTTTGCAACACGCTTCGATATCGTCAATGTATCTCAGCTGGAAAGGTTCGACAACGGCAGCGATGTTGGTGTGGAGCAGTTGTTCAGCGCCGGACTGATTGATAGCCAAAAAAACAAAGTCAAGATTCTCGGAAACGGGGAACTGACAAAAAAATTACAGGTAATAGCTCATAAATTCAGCAAGACTGCCGGGCAAAAAATTGTAGGTTGTGGCGGCACGGCAAAAGTGATAGAATGAATGGTTTAACTATATAGATAGAATGAAAGAAAATCAGAAAATACCAAAATGCTTGGAACAGTAATTAACATATTTAAAATCCAGGATCTGCGTAACAAGATTCTTTTTACATTGGCGCTGCTGATAATATACAGAATCGGTTTCCATATCCCTGTGCCTGCTTTCGACCAAAAGGCGATAGCTGATTCGATGGCCACAAGAGATACCGAGGGTGGAATGGCCAGGGCAGCGGAATATATGCAGATGTTTACCGGTGGAACCCTGGAAAGAAGCAGCTTATTCGGGCTGGGAATTATGCCATATATTACCGCATCAATTATCCTTATGCTGCTGGGCGAGGTTATCCCCGCTCTGAAGAAATTACGCCAGGAAGGACAAACCGGCCACAAAAAAATACAGGAGTACACACGCTATCTAACTGTAGGGATATGTCTTATTCAATCGCTGATGTTCATGAAATTGTTGGGAGGGGAAGGATTAACTTACCCGGGCATGCACCGAGAGGCCCTGATAATGGGTATTGTCGGGATGACCGCCGGTACTATCTTTTTGATGTGGCTTGGCGAGCAGATAGATGAATACGGCATAGGCAACGGTATTAGTTTGATAATTATGGCTGGAATTATATCCCGCATGCCCTGGGCGATTAGAGAGGTTTGGCAGCAGAGCGATTTTACCGTAGTGGCTTCACCGGACAAGTACGGCCCTGCAAAGATACTATTTTTAATAGCAGCGTTTGTATTTGTAGTTGCCGGTGCCATATTAATTACTCAGGGCCAGCGTCGAATACCAATTCAACAGGCCAAGCAGATGCGAGGGCATAAAATGTATGGCGGCCAGAGACATTATTTACCCCTTCGCGTCAATCACGGTGGAGTAATGCCGATAATTTTCGCTTCTGCGTTTATGATGTTCCCGCCTATTTTAATTGACAGGGTGTATAATACGTGGCCTGAATCAGCAATTCTTCAAAATTTAAGAGAAGCTTTTGCCAGTCGTGCTTATACGTACAATGTCTTGTACATGCTATTAATATTTTTATTCGCTTATTTTTGGGTAACAGTGCAGTTTCAGCCGAAGGAAATGGCCAAAAACCTGCGGGATTCCGGAGCTTTCATTCCCGGCCTTCGACCCGGACGTAGAACAGCAGAATACCTAGAAACAGTTATGACAAGAATCACCTATTTCGGGGCTGCATTCTTATCGATAATCGCCGTTGTGCCGTCACTGATTTCGATACTGCTGGGAATTGACTGGCGAGTAGCAACGTTTTTAGGCGGCACAGGATTATTAATAGTTGTCAGTGTCTCACTTGACCTGGTCCAGAAAATAGAAGCGAATCTCCTGATGCGCAGCTATGACGGTTTCAGTTCAACCGGCAGAATCAAAGGAGCTTATGGATGAGAATAATTTTATTAGGCGCTCCTGGTGCCGGCAAAGGAACTCAGTGTAAGCGAATTGTCGTCGAATATGGCCTGCTCCATTTGTCCAGCGGGGATATCCTGCGAGAGCAAAGGGCTGCAGGTAGTAAACTGGGTAAAATGGCCCAAAGTTATATGGATTCAGGTGGACTTGTGCCGGACGAGATAATAGTTGAAATGATGATTGATGTGATAAAAAGAGCCCCTGATGCCGGCTTTATACTTGATGGTTTCCCGAGAACCGTTAATCAGGCAGTCGAGCTTGATAAATCTTTGTCTTTGAATAATCAGGAAATAGATGCTGTTTTAAACCTGAAAATAGATGAAGAGGTGATATATAAGCGAATGACAGGAAGGAGAAGCTGTCCTCAATGTGGGGCTGTTTACCACATTGAAAACTTAAAGCCGAAAGTCGAGGGAATATGTGATAACGACGGCACTGAGTTGATTCAGCGTCCGGACGATAGCCCTGACGTGGTGGCTAACCGACTTAAAACCTACCACCATCAGACAGAGCCGGTGGTGGATTATTATAAAAATAATGGAACTGTATATGATATTGACGCTAAAAGCGACGCCGACGAGGTTAGTACTCTGATACTTGAGAAGCTGAATGCTCTCGTCAAAACGTAAAGCGATGAGATTAGATTAAATGGCTATAACGCTTCGCAGCCAAAGAGAAATTGAGTTAATTCGCAAAGCAGGCGCTGTTGTAGCCGATGTTCTTTTAAAACTACAAGAGATTGCAAAGCCGGGAGTAACAACCGGTTATTTGGATGCTTTGGCCTTGCAAATGGCCGCTGATTCCGGAGCCGAGGCCCTATTCAAAGGCGTATGCAACCCGGCTGCACGGTCGCCGTTTCCCGGTGCAATTTGCGCCTCGATAAATGAGCAGGTCGTTCATGGGATTCCTTCAGATGATACAAGGCTCAAAGACGGTGATATCCTGAGTATTGATTTCGGCACCAGAGTCGATGGTTATTGTGGAGATGCTGCTGTTACGATTGCTATAGGTGAGATTTCTGAGGATAAACGCAAACTTATAGATATAACCAGGCAAGTTCTCAATATAGCAATAGCAGATGCGTCACCAAATGTTAAATGGAGCCAGGTGGCTGGAAAAATGCAGGATTGTGCTGAATCGGCAGGCTTTTCGATAGTAAAAGATTTTGTTGGTCACGGCATCGGCAGAGAAATGCACGAAGAACCGAGAGTACCCAACTTTGTCAGTGATGAATTGCTTGCCAATGATTTTGTTTTGGCAGAAGGAATGGTTTTAGCAGTTGAACCGATGGTTAACGCCGGCACAGACGCCGTGCGAACACTGAAAAACGGCTGGACGGTAGTAACAAAAGACGGCAAATGTTCGGCTCATTTTGAAAATACAATTGTGATTGTAGAAAATGGCTGTGAGGTGTTGACCCAGCCCCTTGGAGGGGCGGGGTTGACCATAAAGTAAATGACTATGGTAAAGAAGGACACAATAAGATTACAAGCTAAGGTAACTGATGCTCTACCGAACGCAATGTTCAAAGTGGAGCTGGAAAACGGTCATAAGATTTTGGCGCATGTTTCCGGCAAGATGCGAATGAATTTTATTAGAATTTTGCCGGGCGATACGGTTACAGTCGAAATGTCACCGTATGATTTGAATAAAGGCAGAATAATTCTCCGGCACTAATTGAGCCAGGTTATAAATATATGATTAGGACACGAAAATAAAGAAAAATGAAAGTAAGAAGCTCAGTAAAACGTATATGTGAAAATTGTAAGATTGTTCGTCGCAAAGGAGTTGTGCGCGTGATTTGCACAAATCCCAGGCACAAACAGCGTCAAGGCTGATATTATCGTCAAATATGAAAATTGAAACTAAATACAAGAAGGATTGAATATGCCACGTATAGTCGGTGTTGACATTCCCAACGACAAATCAATCTGGATTTCGTTAACCTATATTGCAGGTATAGGAAAATATACGTCGGAACAGATTTTGAAAGAGGCCAGAATTGAAGAACACACAAAGGCAGGCAAGCTCAGCGAAGACGAGCTCAGCCGGATAACTCAGATTATCGACCGCAATTATATTGTTGGAGGCCAGCTTCGCAGACAGGTCTCTCAAAATATTGCACGGCTACGTGATATAAGCTGTTATAGAGGTATCCGTCACAGGAAGGGGCTGCCTGTTCGAGGCCAGTGTACTCAAAGCAATGCACGAACTCGCAAAGGCCCAAGAAAGACTGTCGCCGGCAAAAAAGGCGTAAAGGAAAACCGATAAATGAATTGATAGTTCAGTTAGTCAGTATACGGAGTGATGAACCCGATACGCTATATGTAAAACAGGAAGAATAATGGCAAAAAGTACAAAACGTAAAGTTAAAAAGAATGTTGTCAGGGCCATTGCGCATATAAGGGCAACATTCAACAATACATTGATTACTATTACAGACCCAAACGGCAACACGATATGTTCGAGCTCAGCTGGTTGTGTTGGCTTTAAGGGCTCCCGTAAAAGTACGCCCTTTGCCGCTCAGCAGGCTGCTCAACGTGCCGCCAATACCGCTATGCGTAACGGCGTGCGCGAAATTGAAGTTAAGGTTAAAGGCCCCGGTTCCGGTCGTGAGTCTGCAATATCATCCCTGCAGCAGGCGGGATTACGTATTGCATCGATAGAGGATGTAACCCCGATTCCGCACAATGGCTGTAGAGCACCAAAGCGAAGAAGGGTTTAAACGAAAACTTTTTGGAGATAAATAAAAATAATGGGACGTTATCTTGGACCATCTTGCAGGCGATGCCGTCGTGAAGGAATGAAGCTGATGCTCAAGGGGGGCAGATGTGAGACGGCTAAGTGCCCAATCGAAAAGAAACAACGTAATCTGGCTCCCGGTATGCATGCCTGGCGCAGAGGCAGAACAAGTGAATATGCTGTTCGATTACGCGAAAAGCAAAAAGTTAAAAGATACTATGGAATTCTTGAAAAGCAGTTTATGAGGTACTTCCATAAAGCTGAGCGGATGAAGGGCAATACCGGTGAAACGCTGCTGCAACTATTGGAAAGGCGTTTGGATAACGTGGTATATAAGCTGAATTTTGCGGCTTCACGCAAAGCTGCAAGGCAACTGATTTCCCACGGCCATATTTATGTAAACGGGCATAAAGTTGATATCAGCGACTATACCACAAAAATCGGTGACAAGATAACATTAAAGGGCTCTGATAAAAGTACCAATAAGGTAAAAATACAGCTGGAAAGCAATCCAAATTTTAGCGCACAAAGCTGGCTGCAATTAGTTCGTGAAAAGCCAGAGGCTACGGTTGTCGCTTTGCCCAGCCGGGATGACATTCAGATTCCGGTTGAGGAGCAGCTGGTTGTAGAATTCTGTTCAAGATAACGTGAAGGATTAAAAATGCCGGATATGCTTCACGAAATACGAAATGTGAAATAGGAGGTCAGTATGCGAGTTGCATGGCGTGGTTTGGAATTGCCGACACGTGTTGAACGGGACACGACAATATCAAGCGATGTATATAGCCGCTTTTTTATTGAACCGTTCGAGCGTGGCTTCGGCACCACTATTGGTAACAGTCTTAGGCGAATATTGCTTTCTTCTCTGGAAGGCAGCGCTGTAACATCCATTAAAATAGCAGGTGTCGACCATGAATTCAGCTCGATAAACGGGGTGATGGAGGATGTTACCGATATCATATTGAATGTCAAAAATCTTGTTTTACGGCTCACAAGTGATGAGCCCAAGACGATGACAGTATCGGCAAATAAAGCCGGCGTTATAACAGCATCCGATATTGTTGCTGACCCAGCCATAGAAGTGGTAAACAAAGATATGGTCGTGGCCACTCTGACCGAAAACGTAAACTTTGAAATGGAGATGATAGTTGAGAATGGACGCGGTTATGTGCCGGCCTCTGAACGAATAGCCGATACCGACAGATTCGACCAGGAGATCGGGCGAATAATGCTTGATGCCGTATATTCTCCGGTCACAAGAGTACGCTATATAACAGAGGACACCCGTGTTGGCCAGCGGACTAATTACGATAAGTTAATTCTTGAGATTTGGACCAACGGAACAATTACGCCTGAAATGGCGCTGGTAGAGGCAGCCAAGATTTTGCGCAAGCACGTTAATCCGTTCGTGCAGTATTTCGAAATAGGAGAAGAGACCATCGCCGGTCAGCTTGAAGCAGAGCAGGAGGAAATAGTAGATGAAGAATTAGCCAGCAAGATCACTATGCCGATTCAGGAACTGGAACTGTCGGTAAGAGCAAGTAACTGTCTTGAGTCGGCGAAAGTGCAAACAGTGGGTCAACTGGCAAAGATGACGGATGGTGATTTGCTAAAGATTCGCAGCTTTGGCAAGACTTCTCTACGAGAAATTAAAAGGAAGCTTGCCGACATAGGTTTATCACTGGGAATGACTGATATAGAAAGTGAGTAGCACTGTCATCTCTGCCACGGTAATGGCCGAGAGCCGTAAGCTACAAGCTAATAAATGAGGATTTTAGGTATATGCGTCACAGAGTTGCAGGGCGAAAATTAAATCGAACAAGCGAGCATCGTCTGGCTATGCGACGAAATCTTGTCGCATCGCTCTTCGAGCACGAAACGGTATCAACGACTATCGAAAAGGCCAAAGAAGTAAAGCCGTTCGCTGAAAAGTTGATTACCTTGGCCAAAAAAGGCACGCTTTCAGCCAGGCGTCGGGGTATTGCCCTGCTTGGCAATCGTGATATTGTAGATTACGAAGACGGCAAGGCGGTCAAGAAGGGAACAATAATCGGCAAGTTATTTAGTGAAATTGGTCCCAGATACCTTGAAAGGCCCGGCGGCTATACCAGAATCATTCGTCTGTCTATGAGAAGATTGGGTGACAACGGCCAGCTTGTTCTGCTACAGCTTGTTGGCCTGGACGAGACAAAAAAGCAATCAAAAGCCACCAGCAAAAGAGTTGCTCGTAGAAAAGCCAAAAAAGCTGCCGAAGCTCAGGAAGTAGCTGAGACAGAAGAAGTTGCTGAGGCAGAGGAAGTTGCTGAGGCAGAGGAAGCAACAGTGGATGAAGAGGAATCCGCCAAAAATACAGCGGACAAGACTGCCAAAGGGAAAAAAGCTGCCGAAGCCGGCAGTGACGCGGAGGAATCTGACAAGCAGCAGTAAGGTTTTATTACCCGGATGGGCGTAGAATGAACGGGGATGATTGTATATTCTGTAGAATGGTAGCGGGAGAGATTCCGGTTAAAAAGATTTACGAAGACGAAGCTGTTCTTTGTTTTTTGGATATTGGCCCACTAAGTGACGGACATACTTTGGTGATTCCTAAGCAGCATTTTGAGAAATTGCATCAGTGCCCTTCTGAACTTTTAGGCAAAATTGGTTCACGTCTCGGCAAAATCGCAAAGGCCGTGACCACAGCGATGGATTCTGACGGCTACAACGTTTTGTGCAATAATGGCAGAGCTGCAGGCCAACTTGTCGAGCACGTGCATTTTCATATAATCCCTCGAAATACCGGCGATGGAGTATTTGACCGCTGGCCTGCTTATAAATACAAAGAGGGGCAAATCGAAGAAATTGCCGCTAAAATTCGCGAAAATTTGTAATTTTCACCTGCTATCTTGATAAAAGATATTTTTTATGTTACTTTATTAGTGCTTTGATTTCTTCTAACGAGCGACGTAATACGAAAAACGGAATTGACCGCGGGGTAGAGCAGTCTGGTAGCTCGTCGGGCCCATAACCCGGAGGT